>JBOIFK010000105.1:0-7560 GCA_050741585.1 Nitrosospira sp. | reverse complement strand
ATGGAAGAAACCGGCTTGTCGGTAATCATCGCGGAAGATCCGCTTACCTGCGTCGTGCGCGGGTCGGGTGTTGCGCTGGAGAATATGGATCAATTGGTCGGCATATTTGCCAGTGATTAAATGGCTTCGAACATTGGCCGGACGTGTGCTGAATTGGGAAGCCTGAAAGCTGGGGCCTAATGGAAATGGCCCCGCAGTTTTTCAGGCACGGCCCCAGCCTGCTGGCGCGGCTGGTTTTTTTTGTACTGCTGTCATTACTACTGATGGCCGTTGATACCCGGGTTAAGTATCTCTCCGAAATTCGCCAGGCTTTTGCCGTCGTGATCCATCCATTACAGAAACTGGCCAATGTACCTACAACAATCTATGACACGGTAAGCGAATTTTTCGTCAGTCGGCATTTGGTGGGCGAGAATGCGCATCTCAAGCAGCAATACCTTGCCGACCAGGGACAACTCCAGCGGTTGCAGGCGCTGGAGGCGGAAAACGCGCAGTTGCGCAAACTGCTGGAAGCCGCCCGGCGCCTGGATAGCAAAGCGGTGATGGCCGAAATCCTGCGTGTTCCACGCGATCCGTTCAACCGCAAGGTCATCGTTGACAAAGGCAGTCAGGGCGGTATTCAGCCAGGCCAGATCGTGGTGGACGACATAGGCGTGGTGGGGCAGATTACTCGCAACTATCCGTGGCTGTCCGAAGTCACTCTCATTACTGACAAGGATCATTCAGTACCGGTGCAAGTGGTACGTAATGGCTTGCGCTCGGTGATATCCGGTACCGGCAAGGATGGAACGCTGGAATTACGTTATCTGGCCATGAACACGGATATCCTGGAGGGCGATATGCTGGTGACTTCCGGAATCGATGGCGTGTATCCCCCCGGCCTTCCCGTGGCCGTGGTATCGAAAATCGAGCGCAATCCTACTTATGTCTTTGCCCAGGTGACCTGCACGCCTGTCGCCGGCGTAGGGCTCCACCGGCAGTTATTGATATTATCCTTGTTAACGCCCGTTGCGGAAAACCCGGCAGAAATTAGCGAAGGAAAATCCAAGGACAGGAAGGAGGGGACCGTTGGCGTTCGCTAATTACCCTAAACAAGAAATCCTGCTGCCAGTCAAGGGCTCGTTCATCGTTCTCAGCCTGATAATGGCGCTATTGCTGAACTTGCTGCCGCTAAAAGGTATCGTATTGATGTTGTGGCCGGATTTCATCGCATTGGTAGTGCTTTACTGGTGCATCAACCAGCCACAACGAGTCGGTATGAGCACGGCTTTTGGCATGGGTCTGTTAATGGATGTCAGCAACGCCAGCACATTCGGCCAACATGCACTGGCATATAGCATCATGGCGTTCGCCGCGCTGGCACTCCACCGTCGTTTGCGTGTTTTCGGGGTGCTGAAGCAGGCGCCCCAAATAGGGTTGATGCTGCTTATAGGACAATCCGTCATCCTTCTGACAGGGCTGTTGGATGGGTCTCATTTTCCCGGCTGGGATTTCTTTTTTTCCAGCGCTACCGGTACATTATTGTGGCCGCTGCTCTCCTCATTGTTGAGAATATCCCAAAGGCCCAAGTCTGATTCCGATGCATTATCCTGAATCCCGCACTTGACCACTCGCTTTCACTCATTTCTCATCTCGGCGCCATGATCCATAAAGACTTTCTGCGCCCGGGAATCTCATGCCGCAACCCGATTCAATTGCGGGATTCAGGATCATGAACCGTATCGTAGAGCTTCGTAATCACACGCTTGAGCTGTACCGTTTCCGGTTGCGGCTTGCTATCGGCGGCGGGTTCGTGCTGCTGCTGTTCCTTCTCCTGTTCGCCCGTTTCTTTTACCTGCAGGTCTCACAGGGGGAGCACTATCATACGTTGGCAGAAGCCAACCGAATATCCATCGCACCGATTGTACCCAACCGGGGTCTGATTTTCGACCGCAACGGCGAAGTCCTGGCGCATAACTACTCAGCCTATACACTGGAAATTGTGCCTAACAAGGTTGTCAACCTCGACGCGCTCATTAATGAATTGTCTACGGTAATCGAGATTGCAGCAAGAGACCGCAAGCGTTTCAGGAAATTGATGGATGAAAGCAAGAGATTTGAAAGCCTGCCCATCCGCACCCGCTTATCGGATGTGGAAGTCGCCCGCTTCGCCGCCAACCGCTATCGCTTTCCTGGGGTGGAGATCAAGGCGCGTTTATTCCGGCAATACCCAAAGGGCGATATTGCATCACATGTTGTGGGTTATATTGGCCGCATTAACGACAAAGACCTGGAACAACTGGAGGCCGACGAGGGCCTGGCCAATTATCGCGGCTCCCAGTACATGGGTAAAATTGGCGTCGAACAAAGCTACGAGAAGGAACTGCACGGGATCACCGGCTTCGAGGAAATGGAAACCGACGCGGCCGGCCGGGTCATCAGAATAATATCTCGTACTCCACCGATATCGGGCAATAACCTGACGCTGTCGCTCGATATCAAATTGCAGGAGGTGGCGGAAAAGGCGTTCGGAGATCGGCGCGGTGCGCTGGTAGCGATTGATCCTGGCACCGGTGATGTGCTGGCATTCGTTAGCAAGCCAGGCTTTGATCCCAATTTGTTTGTCGATGGCATCGACTCAGAGAACTGGGACCTGTTGAATAATTCCATCGATAGGCCGCTGAATAATCGGGCATTACGCGGCCTGTATCCACCCGGCTCCACGTTCAAGCCATTCATGGCGCTGGCCGGCCTGGAGCTGAAGAAACGTACGGCCCAGAATGGAATCAATGACGCCGGATACTTCAGCCTGCCCGGCAGCACGCATCGCTTCCGGGACTGGAAGGCAGGTGGCCACGGATATGTGGATCTGCACAAATCCTTGGTCGTATCCTGTGATACCTATTACTACGGCTTGGCCAACGACCTTGGTATCGACAACATTTTCAATTTCATCAGCCAGTTCGGGCTGGGGAAGAAAACAGGAATCGATATCGAGGGCGAGGTCACGGGTCTGTTGCCGTCACAGGAATGGAAAATGAAACGCTACAAGCAGAAATGGTATGCGGGCGACACCATCTCCGTGGGTATCGGCCAGGGCTACAATCTGACTACGCCCCTGCAGTTGGCTTTCGCGACTGCGATACTTGGCAGCAAGGGCACCGCCTTCCGTCCGCATCTAGTGAAGCAGGTTCACAATAATGAGAATAATGTGGTGCGTGAAGTTGTAACGCAACCGCTATATACCCTTAGCCTCAATCCCGACAATTTGACACATGTGCGAAACGCGTTAATAGACGTAACCCGGCCCGGCGGCACCGCTGCACTAGCCGGTGCGGGCGCCGCTTATGATTTCGCAGGCAAAACCGGTACGTCACAAGTAGTCGGTATGAAACAAGGGGAAAAATATGTTGAAAGCAAGATCCAGGAACGCCATCGCGATCATGCATTGTTTGTTGCCTACGCGCCGGCGGAAAATCCGAAAATTGCACTCTCGGTATTAGTGGAAAATGGCGGCCACGGAGGCGCTACCGCTGCTCCGATTGCCAGGCTGGTAATGGACTACTTCCTGCTCGGCAAGTTGCCTGAGGAACCGGCGGCAAAGATAGTCAACCAGGAAGATGGCGAAGAGGGCGCGCATGACTAGGCCGCTGCGCTTATGGCACTATCTCACGCGCTATGTAGACGGTTTTTTACTGGTCGGATTATTGCTGCTGATGCTGACCGGCCTTCTTACGTTATATAGCGCCACCGATGCGAGCCTGAACCGCGTCACCAATCAAGCGATCAATATGCTGGTAGCCCTTGCCATCATGTGGCTGGTTGCCAACATTCCGTTGGAGCATATCATGCGCATCGCCTTGCCGATATACATAGCCGGTCTTATCCTGCTAATTGGCGTGATGCTGTTTGGAGAAATCAACAATGGGGCGCGACGCTGGCTGAATATAGGTTTCACCCGTATCCAGCCTTCCGAGCTGATGAAGATTGCGGTGCCGCTGATGATGGCATGGTACTTCGACAAACATGAAGCGACCCTGCGGCTGAGAGATTACGCGGTAGCAACGTTGCTGCTGCTGCTGCCGGTAGCCATGATTATGCGTCAGCCCGATTTGGGAACAGCGTTGCTGATTGCGTCCAGCGGTTTTTACGTTCTGTTTCTCACTGGGTTATCGTGGCGTATTATGGCAACATTGCTGATCGCAGGAGCCGGCAGCCTGCCAATCTTGTGGTCAATGATGCACGACTACCAGCGCCGGCGTGTCATGACGCTGCTTGATCCGACACAGGACGCCTTGGGAGCAGGCTATCATACCATCCAGTCCACTATCGCCATCGGCTCCGGCGGTCTCCTCGGCAAAGGCTGGCAGAATGGGACCCAGACCCATCTCGACTTCCTCCCCGAAAGAAGTACCGATTTCATCTTTGCGGTCTTCTCCGAAGAATTCGGCTTGATCGGCAATTCATTGCTGTTACTGCTGTATCTGGTGGTCATTGCTCGCGGCATGGTCATCGCCGCCAATGCCTCGACCCAGTTTACCCGCCTTATCGCCGGCTCCATTACGCTGACCTTCTTTACTTATATTTTCGTCAACATCGGCATGGTTATCGGCATCCTGCCCGTGGTGGGGGTCCCGCTGCCACTGATCAGCTACGGCGGCACATCGATGGTGACAATGCTGCTGGGATTTGGTATTTTGATGAGCATACAGACGCATCCTAAACTGGTGAAGACGTGAAGAATATCGATTCCGGGTTAAATAATGTGCCAGACTACTCATCTGTACCTGTTGTTGCAGTCGCGGCCACCCGAATCGTCATTGCGGCAGTCATGTTAATTTTTGTTGCTGGCTGCGGCAGTATCCTGAAGCGTGATACGCTGGGAAAAACGTCCTCCGCTACAACGGTAAAATCCGGCGTCGCGGCAAAAAAAGGCGGCTATTATCTGGACGACGGCCCCGGCGACAATCCGCCGGCTGATCTTGCTTCAATTCCGGATGCCATTCCCCGAAATGAACCGCTGCGCCAGGTCAACATGCGGCCTTATGTCGCGCTGGGAAAATCCTACACGCCGATGACCGCCCTGAAACCGTACAAGGGACGCGGGCTGGCGTCATGGTATGGCCGTCGTTACCACGGACAGAAAACGGCGTCCGGCGAAGTCTACGATATGTACACAATGACTGCCGCTCATACCACCCTGCCGTTACCGAGCTACGCCCGTGTCACCAATATCAGGAACGGAAAATCCGTGGTGGTGCGCGTCAACGACCGTGGTCCGTTTCACTCTGATCGTCTGATTGACCTTTCCTATACCGCCGCTTATAAGCTCGGTGTGCTGGATGGCGGCAGCGCCTGGGTGGAAGTGGAAAGCATCCTTCCCGGTGCGGAGCCCGTTGTGCGAGTTGCGGCAGCGCCAGGAAACGCACCGGTCGCTCCTCGGGAGAAAACAAGCCCGGTGCTTTCGAGTGTTGCGGAGAAGCAAAACGGCAAAGCCGAAGCGAAACCAGACCTGTTAATCGTCAGCGCCCCTGCTACCGCCGCCGGTACAAGTGGAATCTACCTGCAATTGGGTGCCTTCAGCGCCTATGATAATGCGGATAACTTCCTCACGCGCATGCGTACCGAACTTCCTTCGTTAAGCGACACTCTTGACATTATTGCAGCGGATGGCCTGTTCAAAGTCCACGCCGGCCCCTATCCCGATCGGCTGCTGGCCAGGCAGGCAGCCGATAAAATCGCTGAGGCGCTTTCAGTCAAACCGATGCTGCTGGTGCGATAAGTCTCCGCATCGCAATAGCAGGATTGCGGAAGTAAAAGACATTCCGGCCACTTAGTGATGACTGGAGAGAACTCTGAATAGAGCGAAGAAAATGATGTGTATGAGGTCCAGCCGCAACAAATATTGGCCCGGGTTCCGATACACCCGATAGCAAAATCTCTGCTCACTTGATAGAATCAGCCCTTAGCTGGCTTTTGGCTTCAATTAACTCAGTCCCTTACTACACCAGGATCAACTCATGACCAACAAAAACTTTTACCCTGCAAAAAAAATCGGCACGTTTTATCCTCCGCAACGTGTCTTGATGGGACCGGGACCATCGGATACCCACCCGCGCGTGTTATCCGCCATGGCGCGGCCGACATTGGGTCACCTTGATCCAGTGTTCACGGATATGATGGAAGAATTGAAGAGCCTGCTGCGTTACGTCTTCCAGACTTCGAATTTGCTGACTTTTCCCGTTTCCGGTCCAGGTTCGGTCGGAATGGAAATGTGTTTCGTCAATATGGTCAATCCTGGCGATAAGGTTATCGTATGCCGTAATGGCGTATTTGGCGGCCGCATGATCGAGAATGTACAACGCTGCGGTGGCACGGCGGTGGTCGTGGACGACAAATGGGGCGCGCCAGTCGATCCGCAGAAAGTGGAAGACGCATTGAAGCAGAATCCCGACACTAAGATCATTGCTTTCGTCCATGCCGAGACATCCACCGGCGCACTGTCGGATGCAAAATTGCTATGCGAAATCGCGCATCGCCATAATTGCCTCACCATCGTAGATACGGTCACCTCCCTCGCCGGTTCTCCTCTCAAGGTTGACGAATGGAAGATTGATGCCATTTATTCCGGTAGCCAGAAGTGCCTGTCGTGCCCACCAGGGTTGTCGCCCGTAAGCTTTTCGGAGCGCGTAGTGGAATTGGTCAAAAATCGCAAGGGAAAAGTACAAAGCTGGTTTATGGATTTGAACCTGCTGCTGGGCTACTGGGGCACCACCCGCACCTACCACCACACCGCCCCCACCAACGCACTTTATGCGCTGCATGAGGCTCTGTTTATGCTGTATGAGGAAGGGCTGGAGCATTCTTGGGCGCGCCATCAGCGCAATCATACGGCGCTCAGAGCAGGGCTGGAAACGCTCGGGATCGAGTATTTGGTGGAAGAGAAATCCCGTCTGCCCCAGCTCAACTCGGTGTATGTGCCGGAAGGCATAGACGAAAAGGAAGTGCGCCGCAGGCTACTGGCTGACTATAACCTCGAAATCGGCGCTGGACTGGGCGACCTCGCCGGGAAGATCTGGCGCTTCGGCTTGATGGGTTATTCGAGCAAAATGGAAAACGTAATGCTATGCCTGAATGCGCTGGAAACCGTGTTCTCCGATATGGGTAAGAAAATCGAATATGGTGCGGCCGAATCAGCGGCACATTACGCTTATGCGGCTAACCCGATACCGCAACGAGTTGCTCCGGCAAAAGCTGCGGCCTGATTCAACTCAGTTGAATATCCATTTTCTCCCATAAAGCGGCGAAATGGTGTGCTCGTTATTGAACCTAAATCCGGCGGGTTGGACAGGTCAAAGTCGCCAGGAAGGTGAAGTTCCTGGCGTTAACATGAGTGGTCAACTGCGGGATTTAGGTTGAGGCTACAGTCCCAGTCTTTGCCAGATCGTAGTAGTCAGCCCTGCGGAGTTCAGCGTATAGAAGTGTAATCCCGGCGCACCAGCACGGAGCAATCGATCGCATAAATCGGTCACGACGTCCAGCCCAAACGCGCGTACTGATGCGCTGTCATCTCCATAGCCT
>JBOIFK010000104.1:0-13505 GCA_050741585.1 Nitrosospira sp. | reverse complement strand
CTGCTATTCATTCTGGCCTCTTTCAAGTTTCGATTCAATTAGGCGGTTCCCGGGAATAGTACCGCCTGAAGTCCATGCCCATGCCAACGTCCGCGTGGCGCGATTGGGTTTTCTTGCCGTCCGCCTGACCGGCACTGCATTGTCGCTATTAAGGAACCGGTGCGCAGCTTTGATCAGTATAGCCTGCGATTCAAGTATAGTTGACCGATCGGAATGGAAGAAATACGATTTATATCAAACAGCATCAATATTACCATGGCATCCATGTATCGGCCATATCCGCCGTAACACGATATGCATCTCAGATTAACCGACCATTGGAAACTTTTTCTGCACCCGTCACGGGGGCCATGATTTCCCTTTCAATGGGCGAAAACGACTCATGCCACTGTGTAATGTTTCTCAGGTTTTCGGCCAGTCCCAGGTCGCGTTGACCCGTTATCGTGTTGAGCGTAAAGTCGGGCCGTAGGGTTGGATGCAGCGAGAAATTTATATTTCCATCTTTTTTCGTAAGGAGCAGAGAATGGCTACTATGCAATCCCCAACTATTTTGAATCCTGCTGTACTGGTTCCGGTCAACCCGGCAATTGAAAATTATATGCTGAGCCTGGTGGGCCGGACTGATCATCCGGTGCTGGCCGAAATGGAAGCTGTCGCGAAGAATAGCAACTTTCCCATCGTCGGTCGTTTAGTCGGTGTTTTTCTCGAAACATTGGCGAAGACGATAAATGCTAAACGTATATTCGAGTTCGGCAGCGGCTACGGCTATTCCGCTTACTGGTTTGCAAAAGCAGTAGGCGCCGATGGACAGATAATCTGCAGTGACGGGGACCCTTTCAATAAGGAGAAGGCCGAGCGGTATCTCGGTTCCGCAGATTTGTCGGGGAGCGTTGATTTTCGCGTTGGACTTGCGCAGGAGATATTTGCGCAGACCGAAGGGTCATTCGATATCTGTTACAACGATGTCGACAAAGGTGATTACCCCCAAATCTGGAAAATGGCTAAAGACCGGATTCGTCCTGGCGGTCTTTATATCGCCGATAATGTGCTTTGGCATGGACGGGTGGCGGTGGAAAATTATGTCGATATTGTCCCCGGTTGGACTGAAGCAATTCTTGAGCACAATCAACTTATTTTTGATGACTCTGAATTTGACGCTTTTATTAATCCCACTCGTGACGGGGTGATTGTGGCGCGTAAAAAAGACATGTGACAATATTTGTGATCCGATCAAGGTGTAAAATAATTACCGCCGCGGTTCCGGGTTGTAGGGTCAGCACCTCTATCTCGATTCCCCGACAGGAGCTCAGGCCTGCCAGTTTTAAGCGCCAATATCCCGGTGTTGGACGCTATGTTTGCGCCATTTCCAATAGATTGGCAATATAATTTAATATTGTTTTTTTTGATTGGATGTGTACAATTTGCTTTCAGTACCCTTGCTTGTGGTCGAAGAGTTAAAGCGTTATCGTAGTTTCTTCATCCAGGCGGTTGCTTAAAGTAGTACTTGGCAGTATCCAAATTTTGATGCATTGCCTGAAAAGAATGCGGTCATAGCAGTACTGCCGATGTAAATGAGAAACTAGGGTTCCGGCTTCCTTACTGGAGGCGTCTGGTCCGAGAGTTTCCGGCTTCGTCGTGACGAGGCTCCACGGAGGGATAAAAGCCCGGGAGATCATGTATAGGAAATACATTGACTCTTGGAATTTAACCCGCCGATTAATGGAGACGTTGTCATGCATTTCTCTTCTGCACCCATTCCCATTTTCCCTCTTCCTGTCGCAATTGATAATGCCCGGAGGCTGCTTGTCTCCTCGCGGACCGCTTTCGCCGGCATAAAAAAAGACGTGAGTGGTCAGGTTGGTTGGGTTCCCACGTGCGTCTCGGGAGGAACGCCATGTCCATAAAAGAAAACCAGGATAGTTTCGTTCCTGGTGTTGGCACGACCGCTCCCGCCATTGCCGATAGACTCAATCGCAGCATGAGTGTCTGGAATAGCATTACCCTTGGCTTTGCGGTTGTTTCGCCAGTGGTGGGGCTCTATGCCATTATGGGCGTGCAGACTGCTGTCACGGGGGGCGGCTGGTTTGCCGCGCTAGCCATCTGCCTGGCGATGCAATTGCTGGTGGCGACTGTCTATGCCGAGCTGTCTTCGCAGTTTCCAATTGCGGGCGGCGCTTACAAGTGGGCTCGCCAACTCGGCGGGAACGTCACCGGACAATTTGCCGGCGTCATCTACGTCAGTTCCACCATCGCCATGCTAACCACAACCGCCTACACCGGGGGCGTCTGGCTTTCCATTTTCTTTGGATCGACGGGTGGGTCCGGGCATACGTTAGTCATGTGGGGCGCGGTGTTTCTCCTGCTCTGCGCGCTACTCAACCTCGCTCACGTCAATGTTTTCAAGTTGGTCATTACGCTCGGTGTTTACGCCGAAGTGGTGGGCTCGCTGGGCGTGGCGCTGCTCCTGTTTTTCTTCTTCCGGCAGCATCCGCTTTCCGAATTGTTTCAGAACCTGGGCACGGGGACGGCACCGAGCGAGACCGCCGCTTTTTTGGCGGCGCTAGCGATTGCAGGCTGGGCCTTTATCGGTTTTGACGCCTGTTCCACCATCGCCGAGGAAACCCATGAGCCCAAGCGAATGGTCCCGCGCGCAATTTTCCTTTCCCTATGCATGGTGGGAAGTGTGGTGCTCTTCAACTCCGCCGCGTTAACGCTGGCTTTCGACCACGACACCCTGGCGAATACCAGCGCCTCGTCCGATCCGATCACACCCGTGATTGCCAGTAGTTTCGGAGAGTGGGCCGAGAAGCCTTTTTTAGCTATCGTCATGATTGCTTTTTTTGCTTGCGGGGCGTCGGTAGTGAAATATACATCGCGCATCGTTTACTCAATGGCCCGTGAGGGCAATATGCCCGCCGTATTAAGCCGGTTGGCCGCCGATCATACGCCGCGTAATGCAATTATTTGTACCGTACTGCTGGCGGGACTCGGGTTGCTGTTCGGACTAAACGATGGAGCGGTTGCCACAGTAATCGCCTTCGGCACCGGGGGACTGTACGCCATGTTCTCGATGACGACGGGGGTTGGATTGTTCACTCGCCTTACAGGTCGCTGGAACCCGGCGCTGGGCGAGTTGAAGCTGGGCGTTTGGGGCCTGGTGATCAATACGGCGGCTTTCATATGGTCGGTGTTTGAATTTGTCAATATCGCCTGGCCACGCACCTACGTTGTGGCGCCCAATGCGCCCTGGTGGCAGCTCTGGGCAGTACCCCTGGTATTGGGCAGCATCTTGAGTCTAACCACCCTATATATTCTGATAAACAAAATTCGCCGTGAGCGCCGCAAAACGACTGTTCCTAAAGGCGGGGCGCCGATGTGAAGCAGGGGGAGTGGCCAGCAATGCCGGTACCAGGGTTCGATTCAAAGGATTCATTTTGATGAGGAGAAAAATATGAACCAACCAAGTGCATTTTTATGGAAAGAAAACATTCCTGGTGGCTGCCACTGGTCCGGCATCGTGCGCCGGGGTGTGACGCTGCGTTTGGTGGATGTCACGGGTGGGGCCAATGCCGCAGTATTATTCTTCAATCAGGAAGAAAAACTGGAGCGCTATAACATGGCGGATACGCTGAAGACGCAGCATACGTTCCGTCTGACCAAGGGCCACGCCTGCCATTCCGACATGGGGCGCATTTTCTGCTGTATTACCGAAGATACCTCGGGCTGGAACGATACCGTATGCGGCATGAGCGATGCTGAACTGATACGCCGGAAATATGGTATCGGACGATATCAGGAGCTTCGTAATGAGATGTTTCGCAGTGGACTGGATGGCATGCTGATTGAACTGGGGAAGTGGGGGCTGGGTATGCGTGACGTGGTGTCCAATATTAATTTTTTCAGCAAGGTGACGGCCAATTCCTCGGGAGAGCTGGAGTTTCATGCCGGTAACAGCAAGGCGGGCGATCATGTGAATCTGAGTTTCGAGATGGATACGCTAATGGTACTGTCCGCTGCGCCCCATCCACTCGATCCGGCCGAAACTTACCATCCGGGAGCGGTCAGCCTGGCTGCATTTGCGACACCGCCTGCGGCGATTACCGAATGTATGCGCATTGCCGAGAATGTACGCGGGCTACAAAACACCCAGCGTTTATATGCCTGTGGAGGTGCAGCATGAGTGCGCAGAATCTTGTTGAAAGCAAACTGAATTCCAATCTTGCGGTGGTGGATGAGATTTGCGCGGCGGGCGAGCCATGGGTCAAAGTGGTGAAGAAAGATCAGGTGTTCCGTATTGTCGATCTGGAGGGCAATCAGGCAGTGGATACGCTGTTCTACAATGCCAGCGACGCACTGGAGCGGTACAGCGCAACCGATACGATTCGCCGCCAGAATAAGTTGTATCTGACCGCCGGCAGCAGGCTGTATTCCAATTTCGGCAATATCATGCTTACCATCGCTGCCGATACATGCGGGCGGCATGACACGGTGGGCGGCGCCTGCGCAGCGGAGAGCAATACCGTGCGCTACGCGCTCGAAAAATATCCAATGCACAGTTGCCGGGACAGTTTCCTTCATGCACTGGCACACGACCCGATTTGTGAGCACCTCGGTATGAGTAAACGTGATATTCCCAGCAACATTAATTTCTTCATGAATGTACCCGTATCGGAAGAAGGCGGACTGGATTTCGCGGATGGGGTTTCCGCACCGGGCAAGTACGTGGAAATGCAAGCGGAGATGGACGTCGTGGTGCTGATCTCGAACTGCCCGCAACTTAACAATCCGTGCAACGCCTACAATCCAACGCCGATCCGCCTGCTGATCTGGGATGATCCGAACGATATGACATTCGATTAATTGTCCTTAAATTGTCTTGGTGGTGAGCAGGGGAACAGGTCATGTTTGAAAAAATACTGATTGCCAATCGCGGCGCCATTGCCTGCCGCATTATCCGTACGCTGCGTCGCATGGGTGTGAAAAGCGTAGCGGTTTACACCGACGCCGATGCGCTGTCGCGGCATGTGCTGGAGGCCGATGAAGCATATTGCATCGGTAGCGGAGTCGCGGCGGAAAGTTATCTGCGCGCTGACAAGATTCTGGAAGTTGCCAACCGCGCTGGTGCGAAGGCTATTCACCCCGGTTATGGCTTCCTCAGCGAAAAAGCGGATTTCGCCGAGCAATGCGCTGCGCATGGCATTTGCTTCATCGGGCCCACCCCCCAGCAGATGCGCGCTTTCGGCCTCAAGCACACGGCACGCGAATTGGCTTTGCAGAACCAGATGCCATTGCTGCCGGGAACGGACTTGCTGGAAAATGTGGAAGATGCCTTCCGCAAAGCGGCTTATATCGGTTATCCGGTGATGCTAAAAAGCACGGCGGGCGGCGGCGGTATCGGCATGCGTTTGTGCTGGAACAAGGGTGAGTTGAGCGGTGCCTATGAATCGGTGAAGTATCTGGCACAGAACAACTTCAAGGACGCCGATCTGTTTCTAGAAAAATATGTCGAGAATGCACGCCACATCGAAGTGCAGATTTTTGGCGACGGTAAAGGTCAGGTGGTTGCGCTGGGTGAACGCGACTGCTCGATGCAGCGGCGCAACCAGAAGGTAATTGAAGAAACGCCCGCGCCCAATCTGACTCCTCATCTACGTCAGGCCCTGCTGGAAGCCGCCATACGTTTGGGCAAGGCAGTCGCTTATCAGTCCGCCGGTACAGTGGAATACATTTTTGACGCATCGGGTGGTGAATTCTATTTTCTGGAGGTGAATACACGCCTCCAGGTGGAGCATGGTGTAACCGAAGAAGTGACCGGCGTGGACCTGGTGGAATGGATGGTGCGGCAAGCCGCCGGCGATCTGGCGCCTCTGAATTCGTTCGATATCCAGCCACATGGGGCATCCATTCAGGTGCGCGTATACGCTGAAAATCCGGCGAGGGATTTTCAGCCCTCCTGCGGCACGCTCACCGCGGCGGAATTTCCGCCTCCTTCCGTAGCGCGTATCGAAACGTGGGTGGAGCGCGGTGTCGAAGTGTCTCCATTTTATGACCCGATGCTGGCAAAAATAATCGTGCATGCGGCAGATCGCGAAAAGGCGATTGCTAAACTGCTGACCGCGCTGGATGAGACCGCGCTGCAAGGCATTGAAACCAATTCAGGCTATCTTAAACAGATTCTGCACAGTGCGGTATTTCGCAGCGGACGGCACACGACGAGCTTCCTGAATGGCTTTCATTATATGGCACGCACGATCGATGTCCTCAGCCCCGGTGTACAAACCACAGTGCAGGATTATCCTGGGCGGATCGGCTATTGGAATATCGGTGTGCCGCCGTCCGGACCGATGGACGGCCTGGCATTTCGCCTGGCTAACCGCCTGGTTAACAACGCGGAAGACAAGGCCGGACTCGAGATTACGCTCGCTGGCCCGACGCTGCGCTTTAACTGCGACAGCATCATTGCGGTGTGTGGCGCGTCCATGGAGGTGCGCCTGGACGGTGAGCCTCTGGCACAATGGCGATCGCACCCGGTCAAAGCCGGATCTTTGTTGCAATTCGGCAAACTTGCTGGCGATGGCTGTCGTACCTATCTGTCTGTTCAGGGCGGTTTCCAGGTGCCTGATTATCTAGGCAGTAAGTCCACTTTTACTCTTGGACAGTTTGGGGGACATGCCGGACGTACGCTGCTCACCGGCGATGTACTGCGCATCGTAGCGGCGAATAGCCACACCCACCGCGCGCTGCCGGAAGAACTGATCCCCCGTTACAGCGATCAATGGGAAATTGGTGTGCTGTACGGTCCTCACGGCGCGCCGGATTTTTTTACCGACGCGGATATTCAGGCTTTTTTTACGGTCGACTGGAAGGTGCATTACAACTCGAGTCGCAGCGGCGTGCGCCTGATCGGTCCGAAACCGCATTGGGCGCGCAGTGATGGCGGTGAGGCTGGATTGCACCCCTCCAACATCCACGACAACGCATATGCCATCGGCACAGTGGATTTTACCGGTGACATGCCGGTGATATTGGGCCCGGATGGCCCCAGCCTGGGAGGCTTCGTCTGTCCGGTGACTATCGCTCATGCCGAACTATGGAAGATGGGGCAACTCAAGCCGGGAGATAGCGTACGTTTTTGCCGGATGTCGATGGAGGAGGCGCTCGCGCTGGAAAAATTGCAGGACGCAACGATCCAGCATCTTCGGGTGCCGGAAGTTATTCCCGCATTGCCCAAGCCAAGCCGCACGACAGATAGCCCGGTCCTGCATTGCATTCCAGAAAATCCCCAGCAGGTTCAGGTAGTGTATCGGCAGTCCGGCGACAAGAATCTACTGGTCGAATACGGGCCGCCGGAACTCGACCTCAATCTGCGCTTCCGTGCGCACGCGCTAATGGAGTGGGTGCAAGGATCTATCGATGCGGGCCGCTTCAAAGGCATTATCGATCTGACGCCTGGCATCCGCTCGTTGCAAATCCATTTTGATTCATGCGTGCTGTCGCGCGACAAGCTATTGAAAAATCTCATTGCCGCAGAAAAGAAATTGCCGCTAACTGAGCACATGGAAGTACCGACACGTATCGTACACTTGCCGCTGTCATGGGATGACGGGGCCACGCGGCTGGCGGTTGAGAAATACATGCAGTCGGTGCGCAGCGATGCGCCATGGTGCCCGAGCAATATCGAGTTTATTCGCCGGATCAACGGACTGACCAGCATCGAGGAAGTGCAACACATCCTGTTCGAGGCAAGCTACCTGGTAATGGGGCTCGGTGATGTCTATCTCGGTGCCCCGGTGGCGACGCCTGTGGATCCCCGCCATCGTCTGGTTACCACGAAATACAATCCGGCACGCACCTGGACTCCAGAGAACGCGGTGGGTATCGGTGGCGCCTACTTATGCATATATGGCATGGAAGGCCCGGGCGGTTATCAATTTGTCGGGCGCACCGTGCAGATGTGGAATCGCTATCGCCAGACAGCCGATTTCAAGGATGGGAAGCCCTGGTTGCTGCGCTTCTTCGATCAAGTCCGATTTTATCCGGTCAGTGAAAGTGAACTGCTTAAACTGCGTAAGGATTTCATCACCGGGCACTTCAAGCTGCGCATGGAAGAAGCCACGTTCAGCCTGAAGCAGTACAACACCTTTCTGCAACAGAACGCAGCGTCGATCAACGCATTTAAAGCCAGACAGCAGGCCGCGTTTGAAGCCGAACGCGATCGCTGGATGGTTGAGGGAAAGTCAGAATACGTGAGCGAAACCACGCTTGGCGAAGCGGATACCCAGAGCGAGCTGGATATGCCGGATGGAGCGCAAGCCGTCAGCGCGCACGTGACCGGTACGGTCTGGAAGCTATTGGTCAAGGAAGGGCAGCGCGTCGAGGCGGGAAATCCGGTGGTGATAGTGGAATCGATGAAAATGGAGTTTGAGGTGGAAGCACCCGTCAGTGGAATGGTCCGGCAACTGTTCTGCAAGGAAGGTGGGCACGTGTCCGCAGGGCAAATGTTGCTGGTGATCCAGGAAGCGTGACAGCCATGGACAAGCCGCTATCGGGATCGCTGGGCGATATTCCATTTCTGCTGCAACGTTATACCGATGGCGAACTGACGCCGAGCCGGACGGTGGAAGGGGTGTATGCGCTGGTACAGAATGACGCCGATCATGTCTGGATACATACGCTGCCACTCGCAACATTGAAGGGATATGCCCGCGCGGTGGAAGCCAAGGCCGGCGCCAATGGCATGGAAGCGCTGCCGCTATACGGCATCCCCTTCGCCATCAAGGACAATATCGACCTGGCGGATGTACCGACCACCGCAGCCTGTCCGGCATTTGCTTACACGCCACGGCATAGCGCGAGGGTTGTACAGAGGCTGATCGATGCGGGCGCGATTCCCATCGGCAAGACCAACCTCGACCAGTTCGCCACCGGACTGAATGGCACACGTTCCCCGTATGGGGCTTGCCGCAACGCCTTTAATCCGGATTATATCTCGGGCGGCTCGAGCTCCGGTTCAGCAGTGGCTGTGGCGAAAGGCCTGGTATGTTTCAGCCTGGGAACTGACACCGCGGGCTCCGGCAGGGTCCCCGCGGCATTCAATAATATTATCGGATATAAACCCACAAAGGGCTGGCTCTCCACGCACGGAGTGGTGCCAGCCTGCCGTTCGCTAGACTGCGTTTCCATTTTCGCCCAAACGGTGGCCGATGCAGAGCGCATCCTGGCAGTGAGCGCCAGATACGACGACGAGGACATCTACTCGCGCCAGAGAGGGAAGCACGGCTTCGATTTTGGCGCGCAACCTTTCCGCTTTGGCATCCCCCGCAAGGAACAACTGCAATTCTTCGGCAATCACGAAGGCGAACGGCTGTTCAACGCGGCGGCAGCAAGCCTGCGAACGTTGGGTGGAGAATCTGTCGAGATAGATCTTGCCCCCTTTTTGGAAGCCGCGCGCCTGCTTTATGAAGGCCCCTGGGTCGTTGAACGCTACGCGGCGATTCAGCAATTCTTCGAGCTGCACAGCGATCAGGTGATTGCCCCCGTGCGGGAGATCATTGCCGGCGCGCAACAGTACTCGGCTGCGGATGTCTTCTACGGCCTGTATCACTTGCGCAGGCTGAAACGTCAGGCTGACCGTACGTGGGAGACAGTAGATTGCCTGTTGACGCCGACTGCCGGCACGATCTATACCATTCAGGCAATGCGGGAAGACCCGATACGCCTCAATGCCAATCTCGGGTATTACACCAATTTCATGAATCTTCTCGACTACGCGGCGGTGGCGGTACCCGCGGGATTTCAAGCCGATGGCTTGCCTTTTGGCATTACCCTGGTGGCTCCCGCCCACCAGGATGCGCCGTTGCTGCACCTGGCTGAACGAATCCAGCAAGCCAATGATTTGCCCCTGGGGACGACCGGCATTTCCCTGCGAAAAGAAAGTTCGAGAGAAAAAACTTTATCTCAGGAGGCTTCACGGGAGTTGCAGTCTGGGCAGGTGCGCGTAGCGGTTTGCGGAGCGCATCTGGCCGGCTTGCCACTGAATGATCAATTGACCAGTCGCAAGGCACGACTAGTAGCCAGTACAACGACTTCGCCGGACTATCAACTCTACGCCCTGCCGGGGCCACCGCCCTCCCGTCCGGGAATGTTGCGAGTGGAGAAAGGCGAGCAGGGCGTCGCTATCGAGGTTGAAGTCTGGGAGATGCCAGCGCATGAATTCGGCGGTTTTATCGCGGGAATTCCAGCCCCATTGGGCATTGGCACCATTACCCTGGCGGATGGCAGCGCGGTACAAGGCTTTCTGTGTGAGCGCTATGCAATAGCCGGTGCCACGGAGGTCGGCCGGTTTGGTGGCTGGCGCAACTACCTGAAACACTTAGGGGAAGCGTAATCGAGGCTACAAATATTAGCGGTGACCACATCATGCCGCCTGTAAATCCGGGTAATATTCCGCTTTGATCCGCTCAACGTAATTTCTCAGATTATCCTTCGCTAAGCCGTGTTCCTTGAGGGGCGATTCGATTGGACAGCCAAGGGTATTGATCAGGAATCCGAAGGCACTTGCATCCAGAGTTGTCGGCTGATCGCCCAGGAAGTATCTTTTCTCTCCCAGACTTGCTGACAGCGCATCGAGGTCCAGCATACCGAGCTCAAAGATCTCTTCGGCCGTGTGCCGCCCTGTACCATGTCCCAAAATCTGGCGCTGAATCCGATGGCGATAATAGACTGCCGCCAAATCGCGAATGCCAGGAGGCATCACACTAAAAATTGCTTTTTTGTTGACTTGCCAGTTTGCGTCGGTATATTGCCATCTCGAATACATTGTTGCCCAAAACAGGTGTTCTTCAAGCAGGCGCTGCATCGCCAGCGACAGCGCAGACTCTGCCGGGGTTAAACCTTCATCCAGATCCTTATATTTCGCCTTGAGGTGCCGGATGATAAAACGCGAGTCCGCTAATTTGAGATCCTCATCTTCGATATAAGGCAGTTTGCGCTTCGGCGCGAACAACGGAAGAGTCGCCTTAACGGTATACTTAATATCCGCCATCCTTAGATAAGTTTCCATTTTGCAGCAGAAATGGCTGAGATTCGGAATGCCCCATGTACGTTCAAATTGATAAAGTAGCATCATCAGAACTCCGTAATTATCTGTATCCGCGTTAAATTGCAGTCAACCAAAAAGCTGACTCTGACGTATTGCATAATGCAAGTAACTATTGTTCTCTCGATAATTTCTCAGGTTCAAAACATCGTGGGATTCTTGTAACCATTCTTCAGCTTCTTCAGCGTTTGCGATGTTCACCATGATGCGCTACTTATCGAGTAGAAGCTCCCGCGACGGAATAAGGTGTGCCTTGATCTTGCAAATGAACTTTGTCGGCCGTGGTATCCGTAGAAAAATAGTTGCTCAGGTATTTATCGAAAGAGATTTCATTCATTGTGTTCAATCGCTCCTGCTGTTCAAGTGATGCCTTGGCCTGAAAGTCAAGATTTCGTCTGACGGATTCATCCAGCGCCGTGCTCTGGAAATAATGCGTATAGCTTTGCGATTTTTGCAATGTCAAATCGGTAATCGATAGCTTTTCATCGTGCATGATGGCTAGCATTCTTGCCGAAGCCGTTAATTCCGGATCACGAATGGCTTCGATTTGCTTATGCAATGCGCGGGTGTATGATTTATTGGCATTACCGTTATCCAGTGCCTCGCAGATCTCCCGCATTTCCTCGCATAGCCTCAATGCCCATTGCTGTAACGGGATTTCCGCTCCATTATTTGATAATTTCAGCGCCGGATCTCGTCCCCTGTTTGCCACGGACAATGAATTCATGCGGATTTCTTCATACTGCTTCAAATCATGGAGAGGGTTCTGCTTGAATAAACAGAGTAGGCTGAATGCTTCAAGAAAGCGCGTGGTTTCAAGTGAAATTCCCACCGGTTCAAAAATATCGATGTCCACGGAGCGTATTTCAACATATTGGATGCCTCGGTTTCTCAACGCCTCAAGCGGACGCTCATTAGGCCGGGTTGGCTGTTTTGGGCGCACCGAGGTGTAATATTCATTTTCGATTTGCAGGAGATTGGTATTGAGCTGACGATACTGATCGCCCACCTTTGCGCCGATCTTCTCGTATTCGAGATAAGGTGTCGTTGTCGCACTGCTCAAATCCCGTATGTATTCTTCAAGACCGTTAAAGGAAATATGAAACATTGATTGGACGGGGTTGACATAGCCTATTCCGCTCGTTCTCAATGAGGTCGCAAAAGGCTTGTAATAGGATGTTTCATCCCATTTCGTCAACGTGTGGGAATAAGCAGAATTGCGGCTGTTGATAAAGCTTTTGCTGACTGCGGGGGACGAGCCGAATAAATAGGTAATGAGCCAGCCATAACGCTGCAGGTTTCTGATCATGCCCATGTAAGCATTGGTCATGAATGATTGCAGGTCATCGTTGTGCCCCATGAGATGCTGGTATTGGGGCCAGAATGGTTCAGGAAGCGAATAGTTGAAGTGGATGCCGGCAATGACCTGCATGCAGCGGCCATATCGATGGCTTAAGCCCTGCCGGTATATACTCTTCATTTTCCCGACATTGGATGAGCCATAGCGGGCAATGGGAATTGCCCACAGATCGCCCACCGGCATGCTCGTTGCCAGCAGCAACTCATCATCAAGGTTTGCACAGACGTACTTATGCAAATCCGTGAGGAAAGCCAGCATGTCATTCTCGTCCATCAGCGCCGGCGTGATCAGTTCCAGCAAGGCCTCGGAGTAGTCGGTGGTGATGTTCGGGTGCGTCAACGCCGCACCCAGCTTAACCGGATGAGGTAACTGGGATATGGATCCCCTTGTGTTAACGCGAAGGCCTTCCTTTTCGATTCCTTTTAGGCCGCCGATCAATAAAGGTCGAAGGGATTGATCGATGAAGTGTTTGCCCTGACCCAAGAATAAATTGTCTGGCATTTTTTACTCCAGTCTCTGCCAATAATCGGCAATACGTAGATATAGAACTCTATAACTTTCAATAAGCAAGTTAGTGAAGCTTATCTCAATATATTGCAGAATGCAAGTAACTATACTATAGTATTTGTTCAATGTTTCTTTGTGCAGGCATGTTATGAAAGACAATAAGGCAGGGGAAGGAGGGTTTGCTTTTGAGAGGTCATGCTGTCCGCTCACGAATGCATTGGATATTTTCGGCGATAAATGGACGTTGCTGATTATTCGGGACCTGGTTCTGGGGAAGAGGCGCTACCAGGAATTTTTATCCTCATCCGAAAAAATTGCGTCTAATATCCTTGCGGATCGGCTGAAGAAATTGGAAGCTGCGGGTCTCATCACACGGCGAGCCTATCAACAGAACCCTGTACGTTATGAATGCCTTCTGACAGAGAAGGGCGAAAGTCTGTCGCCCGTACTGACGGCCATCATCTCCTGGAGTCAGGAGCATTACCCTGGCACTCAGCTATTTCCCGCCGTCAGGCAACGTCAGGCAACATAACTGTATCA
>JBOIFK010000103.1:0-4560 GCA_050741585.1 Nitrosospira sp. | reverse complement strand
CAATAACAGCCGGAATGGAATCACTGCTGGCGGTGCCGGGGCCGCGTATTACACCGCCCATGGCGTGATCCTCTTTGGCATAATTTCCTTCAGCATAGCCCCGCTTCCTCTTCGAGAAGGCCAAACCCGCCGAGCCAAGCGCACGGTAATTTCGGATGATACCGCCTGCGCGGAGCCTCTTCGTTATGGCAGCTGAGCCGAGTTGACCCAGCAGGCTTCCCAGCCCCGCCGCTCCCAACGCTGAATTCTGGTTTGCCTGTTGCCACGCGTTAAGCTGCCCCTGGTGCTGCCCCAGCCCCAGGTTGCCGGCGGACGAGTTTGCGCTGGTTGCGCCGCCAAACCAATCCTGCGCGGCATTCATCCCGGCGTTGCGGATTCCTGCGCCGGTCGCCATATTGCCTGTGGCTGAATTGCCGGCATTAAGCGATGCGGCATCGGCGGCAAGTCCCGTGGTCGGCATGTTGCGCCCGAATTTCGCCGCGCCTTCGCGCATGGCCATGCCCTGTAATTCGGTATCGCGCCGCGCCTTGTTCATTGCGCCTGCGGTATCCTTGGCGAGTCCAAGACTGGTTTCGGTTGCCAACGCCTGGAACCTGCCGGAATTCGGATTCACCCCCATGCGTTCCATTTGCCTCTGGTTCGACGCCAGCGCCCCTTGATAACCGCGAGCAATATCGGCGCCGGCTTCGGATGCCAGCCGATCCTTGCGCTCCTGCGAATCGAATTCGCTGGCGTCCTTGACCATGCGCTCCTCGATAGGAGCGAAAAGGTCACGGTAAATCTGCCATTGCGATTCCGCCCTCGCTGCATTGGCATCACCCGATGCAATCTGCTGGTTAACGATTTTTTCCACCAGCGGGTCCTGCTTTGCGGCGCGGTCCTTTTCCCAGGCGAGTTGTTCGCGCCCGACTTGAGCCATTTCCCTGGCAAGCTCCGCATTGGACATTGCAGCCTGCCCGATCAGGGGATCGGGCTTCGGGGGTTTCGAGCTACACATTTTCAATCTCCAGTATTTTGGTCAACCCATTCTCAACGTGACGATAGCCGAGTAGGCGAAAGAACCGCCCGGCCTTGTTGATTGTCTTCACCGTGATATTGATTTCCTTCACCTCAAGTTGCCGCAACGCATTCTCGATATAGGCCACAAAGCGGCTTGCCACCCTGCCCTTGCGCACACGCGGAAGCAGGTAGAGCGTGTCTTCGGTGGCGATGATGGTTTGGGTATGTGCGCTTTTATCCAGGTACATAGCGCAATTCCCTGATAATTTACTTTCACTTCTAAGCGTGAAAAGAATATAGCGACCGGCACGCTCGTAGCGGATGAATGTTGCATAATCCGGGTTGAATGGCAGTCCGTGCCGGTGCGCCTCTGTTTCGTCCCAATGCGCCCGGTGCAACGGCTTTATCTCATCCGAAATGTCTTCGATGCGTTCAACAGAGAATGTGAATCCCCCGTGGTTTTCAGGTTGGATCCGGCCAATCTCCTCTGCTGGAACGAGAGCCGCTACCTGATCTGCGGCTAGGCAAATATCCGCCGCGAGCTCGGAAGACAAGGGAAGTCCGAAGTTTGCCTTGAGCAGGGAAATCAGTTTGGGGTTCATCAGCCATCCATCCTGTTAATCAGCTGTTCCAAAGAATCACGAACTGTGTTGGTATAGCCGTAGAGTGCCTCGCACTCGGCCTTGGTCGGCGTGGCGGAGAAGGTAAGCGTCTGGAACCGAGGCGCTTCTATCCTGTTCCCACGCCGCCCGGTCAGGATCTCAAGCATGGTCTTGAGCCATTCGGGCGTTCCCGCGGGGATGCCGGGTTTCTTGATTCGGGGGGGTTCGGCAATGCCGGTGGTCAGCGCCGCTTCCACCATGATGCCGTCGCTGATTGCGCCAGTACCCGCAAGATTCGCTTGCGTCGATGGCGCGCCGGCCAGCGTCTGAGTGCGGGTGATGTGTCCGGCGCTGGAGAGATTCGCTTGCGTCGATGGCGAACCAACGAACGGCACGAGGATGCTGATCGCAATCGTGCCGCCAATATTTGCCTGCGTAGCGTTCTCGCCGGCGAATGTCTGAACCTGCGTGATTGCAATGGCGGACGACGTACCGGCCTGCGTTGTCCCAAATGCGGTTAGCACATGCGTCTGCGTTATCGCGCCAGTACTCCCGGCATTACCTTGCGTCGATGCTGCGCCAATCAGGGTGTTAATCGCGCCGAGCGCGATTGCGCCCGATCCGCTCGCGTTGCTTTGCGCGGGAGCGTCGCCGGCGAGAAAATGGGTTTGTGTAATGCCTGGCGTGCTACTCGCATTGGCCTGCGCCGCGTTATCGCCCTTGAGCGTGACGCCCGAGGCCGTCTGAACAGCACGTAGGTGAGCAATGACATAATTAAGCCCGGTTGAGTCTCCGGGAGTGACCGCTACAATTAACGTCGTGGTGGCGAACGTGAACGTCTTTTTTGCGTTAAGCGAAGGCCAGTCAGCCGCGGCCAGCCCTGTGTCCGTTGCATCGTAGAACGTTCCGACGGTGCCGAGCGTTTTTTTCGCTACCAGTATGCCGAGGCTCGTGATGCCATCGAAGATTTCGAGGTAACCCTGATTTCCGCTCCCGGCATCGCCAATCGCACAATAGATATCGACCGCGCCGGGTGCGGGCAGATCAAGCCGGAACTTTTTCTTGACTGAATCGCCGTTGCCAAGAAAATGGATTCCTGCAAGCCGTGGATCGACTGCGGTGCTTCGGTCCCTTGTATTATTGCCTACCGCGTTCAGCCATCCAAATGTCGCGCCCCCGCGCGTCGTCGGATAACTGTCGCTCAGAATACAGGTTGTCCCCGCCGGATCGGCGACATACGTATCCGTCCGCCGGAAATTTAGCCCTATGTCGAAGGCCATCAGTAACTCCGTTCAAATGCCGGGGCAACAGACAGCATATAATCCCAGATAATCCATTAGGCGGCTCTGCGAGCCTACGCGAGTGCTGGCGGTCAGTTTGCGGCCATTTTCGCCGCTTGCTCGGCGTCGATAGGCCAGGCTATGGCCTTCTCCCAACCGACAAAACTGTCTCGCAACCTGCCTCACCATCGTCTCGCGTCCTAATGGATTATCTGGGATAATTACACTGGCTGCCCGCTGTTATAAGTCAGTGCGGGAAAATTGACGGTGTTGCCGCTCGTCACCACTTGATCCGAGGTCTCATCCGTCACCCAGAGCACTTTGCTCACGTTATCGGTGAAGGCGATATGCAGATCTGGAGTTGCACCCGAGCCGGCTGAAGCCGTTCCGTTTTTTGTGGCCGTGGTCAGGACACGCGCTGCCGCATCGGCGCCAGACAGCGTGAAATCGGCCGGCGCCACGGTAACCGTGCAAATCGTATTGGCGGCCACGGTCGCATAGCTGTCGCCAACCGTATATGACTTGAGCAGCAGCATTCGTATCGCAGCGTTCTTGATCCCGTTAAGACCGCCATCCAGGACGTCGCTATGCGCATATTTAGCCATTCGATTACTCCTTTTTCCAATAAAAAAGCCGCCCGGGAAAGAGGCGGCTGATTTCAATCAATTCCGAATCTGCTACTAGCGATCTTCCCGTGTATGCCAGAGGCCCACAATGAAGATTGTTTCTCCTTTAATTTCGTAGCGCATTTCGTACCCCCCTACGATCAAACGGCGCACTTCTCGCGGATCGTATTTGTCCAGCCTCTCCCCTATGCGAGGATTATCCGGCAAAAAGTCTGGTGCGCTCAAAAGAAATTCAACAGTACGCTTGGCAAGCGACTCGCCCCTTCTGGCGTAGAACTCTTCCACTCGCTGTAAATCCCTCAACGCTTTGGGCGTCCATTCAATTCTCACTTGCGCGGCACTGGCATCGGCAAGGGATTTCTCGTACCCAGGCTGTTAGCCCACGCCACAACCTCCTCATGAGGAATACCTAGCCCAGCGTCTACTTCTGCCAACCCTTCCAGCGTTCTGCGGTGCTTTTCTTCCTCCCACTCGATCCAATCGGCTAACGCCTCCTTCATGATCCAGCCGCGCGTCCGATCCATCTGTGCCGCTATTGCGTCCACCTTTTCCGCCAACGGCAGCGGGAGGTTCGTGGTAACAACTCTGGTCTCCGGTTTGGTTATCGTTTTAGTCATAAGTCACCCAGTTATTAATTAATAATAATGGAGATTAACATTCAATTACGCATGTTTCAACCCATCCATGGTTTCAGCCAGCACAACTCCAGTCACTTTCACATTGCCGGACAACACAACCTCCACGTTATCCGTCTTGTAGCCGCCGGGAAGCCGGAAAGCGCGGCTATTGCTCACCTGTTTGGTAAACTTCAGCGCACTATCCGCCCACAACTGAAATTGCAGCGTGTCAATGATCAGCGGCGGGATTGGCGCCATTGCATCCCCGCCGATCTCGTAGCCGCCCAAAGGCGGATCGGCCAGGCCATCGTTCATGGCGCCGCCAGTGACGAGCGACTGGTTTGCGGCTATAGCGGCATCGTAAGCGGCCTGGGCCGCGCCGGTTTCCGCTTCCGTCATATCGAAATCGGCGTCTATCTTTACCGCGCCATAATTG
>JBOIFK010000102.1:0-10216 GCA_050741585.1 Nitrosospira sp. | reverse complement strand
CATGGTAGCAGCAGCCGCTTTTTATTTTCAGTCCCAACGCCGCGATTTTTGCGCCATCCACATACACGCCGGGTGCATCCGCTCGCCCTTCGGCGGCAATGCGGTAATCCTGCAGCAAGTCTATCACGGCATCTTCCATTTTTCTGACCAACTCGCGCACGCCCAGTTTACGATGGCGCATGTTCAATAACAGGTAAGCAATAATTTGCCCGGGGCCATGGTACGTAATTTGTCCGCCGCGATCTGTCCGGATCACGGTAATGCCGTCGTTGCGAAGCAGGTGCTCCGCTTTGCCTGCAACGCCTTGAGTATAAACCGGCGGATGCTGTAACAGCCAGATCTCGTCAGGCGTATTCTCCCCGCGTGAGGCCGTGAAAGCCTTCATTGCCTGCCAAGTGGAGAGATAGTCCGCCAGGCCGGGATATCTGATTTCAATGTTTGAACCTGAATCCGGCAGTCGACCGCTCATTTCTCAGTCCGTTTGTCAGTCAAGCGCCATGGCCTATCATGACTTTTCACCCCGCCTGATCTCAATCTTTACGGTAAGTTCGCTCAAGGCCTGGTTGGGAGCAACCTTGCCGGGGTCCAGTACCGTCATAGTACCGTCACTACCATTGGATGCTCGCACAGCTCCCGATACAGCGCATCCAGCTGCGCACGGGAAATGGCGCGGATGGTGCAGGTGAGGCTCAGGTAGGTATTTTTTTTACTGATCCTGGCTTCCAGGCTTGCCTCCTCGAAATCCGGGGCATGGCGTTTCACGATCATCAGTACTGCCTGAGTGAAGCTTTGCCGGTAATGCTCCGTTGCCCCTGCGGTGACGGAACCATCCGGGGCGGGAGACAAGACAGTGCCGGGCTTCCGGTCAGCATCGGGCTTCGCCGGCAAACCATCCACACGCCCCATGATCTTAATGGGGAAATCACATGGATATTCGATTAAGGAAGGTTGCACAGATGTGTTCACGGATGAGGACGGATTCAATTAAAACGTTGAAGCGTTGCCACGCATCGTCGTGACTTTGTAATCCTGGTAGAGCTGGTACAGCAGGGCAAACATTGAGCCCGGTTTTCCGTTGCCTACCAAGTTTCCATCAAGGCGGGTGATGGGCATGATTTCTTTCGTTGAGGATGTCAGCAAGAGTTCCTGTGCGGTACGCACTTCATACTCGGAAACCGATCTCACTTCATGCGGGATTTTATTTGCGGCCGCCAGTTCAAGCACCACATCGTAGGTTATGCCCGGCAGCATCAAGTGATTTTTTGGCGGCGCCAGCAAGATCTCGTTTTTTACCACAAAAATATTGCTGGCCGCACCCTCGGTCATAAAGCCTTCGCGCAGCAACACCGTTTCCACTGCGCCCGCATCAATTGCCATTTGCCGTAACAGCACATTTGGCAATAACGAAATTGCCTTGATGTCACAGCGCAGCCATCGATTGTCCGCGGTTGTGATAGCGGCAACGCCGGTAGCAAGCAACTCCCTTGGCGGCGCTAGTAACGGGTTGCTCATGATGAATACCGTTGGCATGACGCCCCTGGGAAAAGCATGGTCGCGCCTGGCCACGCCACGGGTCACATGCAGGTAAAGGGATTGATCATCGCTCTCATTGCCGGCGACAATTTGCTCCACCAGGCTGCTCCACGCCTTGTCAGAATGTGGATTTGGCAGACGAATGCCGTCGAGGCTATGCTGCAAGCGGAGCAGGTGTTCGGCCAGACGGAAGGGTTTGCGGGAATATACGGGGATGACCTCGTACACGCCGTCACCAAAAATGAAGCCCCTGTCCAGCACCGGAATGCGGGCTTCCTCGATAGGCATAAAATCACCGTTGAGATAAATCATGTTCGCCCTTGTAAATAAAACCGGTAGCGAGCGCGCATACGCTAACTCGCACTAATTAAATAACAGTTGCATACTATCCCAGGCACGGCCAAAGATATTCGCCACGCCCACGGTTTCCAGCGCCACCAGCGGATGTTGCGCTACCGGCTTGCCATCGAGCGTAAACTTCACTGTACCCACTTTTTGTCCCGCATTGACAGGTGCAATCAAGGGCTGCTTATATTCCATCCTGGCTTTCAGTTTATCGGCCTGGCCCTTGGGGAGAGAGAAATAAACGTCGTTACCGAAGCCCGTCCTGAGTTTGTTCTGTGCACCTTTCCATAGCGGGATGGCAACCACCTCATGCTCCTTCCGGTACAGATGCACGGTATCATAGAATTGAAAACCGTGGTTCAACAAGCGTTGGCTTTCCATGGCACGCGCATTTTCGGATGCGGTTCCCATCACCACGGAAATTAACCGCCTCTCGCCGCGTCTGGCGGAAGTAATCAGGCAGTAACCGGCAGCTTCGGTATGGCCTGTCTTGACGCCGTCTACGTTGGGGTCGAGCCATAGCAGACGATTTCGATTGGGCTGTGTGATCTTGTTGTACGTATACTCCCGCAACGAATAAAGCGGGTAGTATTCCGGAAAATCACGGATCATGGCTGCCGCCAGCAAAGAGAGATCATATGCAGTGGTGTAATGTTCAGGATGCGGCAGGCCAGTGGAATTGGCGAAACGAGTGTTCTTCATGCCCAAACGTCCCGCCTCCTTATTCATCATTGCCACGAAGACGCTTTCTGAACCGGCGACAGCTTCCGCCAGCGCTATGCAGGCATCATTACCGGACTGCACGATCATGCCGCGCATCAATTCGTCGACCGTCACCGGCCTGTTGGGCTCGATAAACATGCGGGAGCCTTGCGCGCGCCATGCACGCTCAGACACGGGCACCGTTTGCGTCAAGGTGATGCTTTTCTGCCGAAGCGCTGAAAAAATAACATGCGCTGTCATTATCTTGGTAAGCGAAGCGGGTTCAACACGCTCGTGAACATTTTGACTGGCCAGCGTCTGCCCACTTTGAAAGTCGGTGAGAATGTAAGACCTGGCGGCCACGGATAAGTCGGGTTGCGGCGCCACGTCATACTTTTGTTGTTGGGCGGCTGCGGGAAACGCAGAGAGGCAAAGCAAGAACAGAAGTAAACGCTTCATTGGCAAGGTGCAAAAAAACACTATTATATCCCAGCCGCGCGGAACACACGGCAGTGCGCCAGAGTATTGGCGCTTATAAAAACAGCTGGCAGCCTGCGGGTCCTGGAAATCGATTGTGAGAAAACCAGCGGGGCCGGTCAAATTTCGCTGCTTCGGCCTGAGTAATTATTGTCCTGCCAAGCGCTAGGGTTTCACGCGGCATATGCTAAACCCGTCATTCCAGCCCATTCGATATTGATTGTCGGCAGAAAAACGGCGCGCGTTCTTTATTCCGTAGGAAGTTTTCTTGGCAGTTTCGCAGCCATCGATATAACCGTCTTTGAAAGCGGGTGAATAGCCGCTAAGGTTATAAGTGGGCCGTGTACTTGCTGGTAGTGGTCCTGACGGGCGTTGATCCTGCCCCGTCGTTGCACAACCCGCAACGATAAAAATCAAAAGAAATACCGCACTCAAACGCATCACTGTCTCCCCTTGCGTGATTGGACTCTGCTTGTGGCTAACCATCCGCAAATGCGGGCAGCCAGACACACTTATTCCGTCCAATTGACGCACAACAAATTGTTTTATGAAATTGTCAACGTCTGCGCCCGCCACCGAAGATTCCTCCCAGAACGCCCCGAAAGATCTCGTGACCCACCTGCGAGCCAATTGAACGTGCCGCACTCCTGGCAACCGAATCGAGGATACCCGGATGATAACCACCACGCGGGCCGGTTTTGCTGAGCAGTAGATCGCCCAGTATGTCCATCATGCCGCTCCCATAGGCACTTTCCGCTGACGCGTCACCGGGCTTCGGTGCTGCGCCACCCTCAGTCTCCTGCTTGAACTCGGTGCGGCTTTTGATCATTTCATATGCCGATTCGCGGTCCACTACCTGTTCGTAATGACCAAAAATAACCGACGATTTGATGATGGCCGCACGTTCCGCGTCGGTAATCGGCCCTATTCGCGATGCGGGCGGCAGAATGAATGCTCGCTCAACCATCGCCGGACGGCCTTTCTCATCCAGCAACGACACAAGGGCTTCGCCGACGGAGAGTTCCATGATTGCCTTCTCGGTATTGAAATCAGGATTGGCACGCATGGTCTGGGCCGCGGACTTGACTGCCCTCTGGTCGCGTGGCGTAAACGCGCGCAGTGCATGCTGCACGCGATTACCAAGCTGGCCTAAAACACGTTCGGGAACATCAAGCGGATTCTGTGTCACGAAATACACGCCGACTCCCTTGGAGCGTATCAATCGCACCACCTGTTCGACTTTGTCAAGCAGCGGCCTGGGCGCTTCGTTGAACAGCAGATGGGCTTCGTCAAAAAAGAATATGAGCTTCGGCTTTTCCAGATCGCCAACTTCCGGCAGATGTTCGAATAGTTCAGATAATATCCACAGCAGGAACGTCGAATACAGCTTGGGCGAGTTCATCAGCTTATCGGCAGCGAGAATATTGATTACACCCCGGCCTTTGCTGTCCGTCTGCATCAGATCACTGATGTCGAGCATCGATTCACCGAAGAAGTGGTTGCCTCCCTGCTGCTCGATCTCTAGCAGCGAACGCTGGATTGCGCCGATTGAGGCAGCTGAAATATTGCCATATTGGATGGTAAAGTTCTTTGCATTATCGCCGACAAACTGCAGCATCGCGCGCAGGTCTTTCATGTCGAGCAGCAGCAGGCCGTTATCATCCGCGATCTTGAATACCAGTGCCAGTACGCCCTGTTGCGTGTCATTCAGGTTGAATAACCGCCCAAGCAACAACGGCCCCATATCGGATACTGTTGCGCGTACCGGATGTCCGGATTTTGCGTATATGTCCCAGAACGCGACCGGACATCCCGTCCATTGCGGTTCGCCAAGGTTCAATTGCGCGAGCCGTTCCTTCATTTTCGGCGAGCTCGTGCCTGGCGCAGCAAGGCCCGACAAATCGCCCTTGATGTCGGCCATAAAGACCGGCACCCCAATCGACGAGAACCGTTCGGCCAATACCTGTAGCGTAACGGTTTTGCCGGTACCCGTCGCACCGGTAATCAATCCGTGTCGATTGGCGAAACCGGGGAGCAAGGCGATTTCACGGCTGGCGCTGGCGATCAGTAATGGTTCTGGCATGAGAAATATTTCGCAGGTTGATTTAACCTAAATCCGGTAGTTGGGTAAAGTGTGCGGTTTTTGGGGTGCAGGGCAAGGCGCAGAATGGCTATTCCATTCCAAGGAGTTGCAACGCAGCCATGTACCGCAAAACTGTGCAATTCACCCATAGCAGGGCTCACCCGGGAAGGTGAGCGTCAAATAATACGAAATATTGTCATTGATCATAACACTGATCTATTAGATAAGCGGTCAACTACCGGATTCAGGTTTAATAGCGTCGTAATTGCATCAGCATGGCCAATTGAGCATGTACTCTTATCCCGCCCAGCTCGCGATCTCAAGCACGAGCAGCAGGAGAAGCCACAGCACCAGGGAACGCCAGATCAGGCCAACGGTACTTTGCAGAAAATCCATGTCAGCCTCGTCACCCACCCCCAGTTCCGGGCGATAATATCTCCCACCGGCCTCTCGTAATGAATCTCCCAGGCGGACCCCAAGCGCACCAGCGCCACTGGCCAGAACGATGCCCTGAGCTTGATCGATCCACGATGCAGCCTGTGCGCGCCAGCAATAAACCGCGTCCTCGAAATTACCGGCGATGGCGAAACTTACGGCGGTCAATCTTGCGGGAAGCCAGTCTATGACCTCGAATGCTTTTGCCGCGAAATCGCCGAATGCCTCCGATTCCCGCTCCTGCTCCTGTGCCCCGCGGTCGCTCCAACGTTCACCCAATAATTCCGCAAGCCGGTACAACACGGGACCCAGCGGCCCCGGCAGCAGGACAAAGCAGACAATGATGCCGAATACGTAGCGATGCGAGTGAATCAATGCCAATTCAATCGTGATCCGTGAGATTTCCTGGCTGCTGAGTTCGTCTCCCGACACTCCACGCCACTCCCTCAATAGTTTGCGAGCCAGAAGCAAATCACCATTCTTGAGAGCATCCTTGATTTCCGTGAACGAATGGCTGAACTGGCGGAAACCCATGGTGAGATATAGCACGACAACATTCCATGCCCACGCCAGCAATGGACTGAAGTTATGCAGGAAATAGTAGATCCAGCCTGTGAGTATCAGTACCGGCATCACTGCCGCGACCCAAGCCGCGATGTCGTGACGGCGCACACCGGTGTTGAAATACCGCTCCAGCGCATCGGCATAGGCGAAGAATAGCAGAATGAGACGGTTGCGATCGCCAGCGGGACGCCATTGCTCCAGCAGGAGAGCGAAAATCAGCGAAAATAAGGTCATTGCGAAAAGACCATGATGTTTCTCAACCCGCTTTTATAATATCGACGATATTATCCCAGCACCGATTTTAGCAGCTTGCCCATTTCTGCCGGATTGCATGTTACTTTAATCCCGCACGCTTCCATGACGCCGAGCTTTTGCTGTGCAGTGCCCTTGCCGCCGGAGATCACCGCGCCCGCATGGCCCATGCGCCTGCCCGTCGGCGCGGTGACACCTGCAATGAAGCCCACCACCGGCTTCTTCATATTGTCCCTGACCCAGCGCGCGCAATCCTCCTCATCGGAACCGCCGATTTCTCCCACCATTAAAACGGCATCGGTTTCATCATCATCGTTGAACAGCTCCATCACATCCCGATGCTTCAACCCATTCACCGGATCGCCGCCAATGCCGATGCAGGTGGACTGCCCGAGTCCCTGTTCCATCAATTGCGCGACCGCTTCATATGTCAGGGTGCCAGAGCGCGACACGACGCCGACGCGCCCCTTCTTGTGGATATACCCAGGCATGATACCAATCTTGATTTCGTCGGGCGTGATAATGCCGGGACAATTGGGACCGATCAGCCGGGTCTTCCGTCCCCGCATCCTGTCGCAGGTTCGCAGCATGTCCCGAACCGGAATGCCCTCGGTAATGCAGACGACCAGATCCAGTTCCGCGTCCACTGCTTCGTCAATTGCAGCAGCCGCAAATGGCGGTGGCACGTAGATGACCGAAACCGTCGCGCCGGTCGCCTGCTTCGCTTCTTCAACGGTAGCGTAAACCGGAATACCTTCGAAGTCCTCGCCCGCTTTTTTCGGATTGACCCCGGCAACAAAACAATCCTTTCCGTTGGCATAATCGCGACACATGCGGGTGTGGAATTGCCCCGTCTTGCCGGTGATCCCCTGGGTCATGACACGGGCATTCCGGTTAATCAGGATAGCCATGGCTACATTCCTCCCCCTGCCGCCGCTGCCGAACCGGCTGCCCTCACCGCCTTCTCCGCGGCATCCGCCATATTGCTCGCTGAAATAATCGGCAGCGAGGACTCGGCCAGTATCCTCCTGCCCAGCTCCACATTGGTGCCTTCCAGGCGCACCACCAGTGGAACGCTCAGCTTCACTTCACGCGCCGCCGTCACCACGCCTTCGGCAATCACGTCGCATTTCATGATGCCACCGAATATGTTGATCAATATGGCTTGCAGTTTTGGGTTGCGCAACATCAGCTTGAATGCCTCCGCGACCTTCCCGGCGGTCGCGCCGCCGCCCACATCAAGGAAGTTGGCGGGATTCCCGCCATAAAGCTTGACGATATCCATTGTCGCCATCGCCAGACCCGCGCCATTGACCAGGCAACCGATGTTGCCGTCCAGCGAAACATAGGAAAGATCATGCCTGGATGCCTCGATCTCCGCCGGGTCTTCCTCGTCAAGGTCGCGCAGAGCGGCAATCTCGGGATGACGAAACAATGCGTTGTCGTCAAAGCTCATCTTCGCATCAAGGGCGGTGACGTGACCATCAGCGCCAAGTATGAGGGGATTGATTTCGACTAGCGAGGCATCAGTATCGTCAAAGGCCCGGTACAAGCCCTGCAACAAGATCCGCGCTTCTGCAATAGCGGATTCCGCGATACCGATCTTGCGGGCAATACTGTCGGCATCATGGTCGGCTAAGCCCGTCATGGGGTCGATGAATACCTTGTGGATCTTTTCCGGTGTCCTGACGGCGACCTCCTCGATATCCATCCCACCTTCGGAACTTGCCATCAAACACACGCGGCGGCTACCGCGATCCACCACCAGGCCGATGTAGAATTCCTTCCTGATGTCGGCACCCTGCTCAATGAGAAGCCGCCGCACAATTCGACCCTGCGGACCGGTCTGATGCGTAATCAGTGTCATGCCCAGTATTTTCCCGGCAAATTGTTTCACTTCTTCCAGCGACCGTGCCACTTTTACGCCACCGCCTTTGCCGCGTCCACCAGCGTGAATCTGCGCTTTAACTACCCACACCTTGCCATCCAGCTTCCTGGCAGCCTCCACCGCTTCATCGACGCTGAAGCAGGCGATTCCCGGCGGCGTGGCAATACCAAACTCGCGCAAAATCTTTTTAGCCTCGTATTCGTGGATTTTCATGACCTCTCCAGCGGTTGGAGAATGAAGTATAACGTAATAACATTGCTGATGTTATGGACAGAAAGGCGAGTTTCCGTTGAGAAATTGCCTCCTTGAGACACATGGGATACGGCCGCAACCTGACCGCAGATGACTTGTCCCTGGCGACTTCACCGCCGGTCTTCCATTTGTCGGCATTTATTGGAACTGTATACCGAATGCAGCAATGCGTATTTGATGACCGGGCTGGCCGATATGCATAGAGCTGTATTACGGACAGCTCCTAAAATGCGCATGAAGTGATAATTTAAGCTTGGGAACTTACTTTCCAGCTGACCACAAAACTACATCAGGTCAGCTATCTTGGTCTGTCCAAAACGCCACTCCCGATAATTGCTGTGGGCCAGCTTTAAAGCGGCGCAAAAAAACAGGCGGGTAAAAAGAAACCCGGCGCAGCGTCAGCTGCTACCGGGCCGGGGCTTTCACATCTTATAGGAGGTAGCAAATGTCCCGCAAGCAATTTTACGTCGTTCCGGCGCGTTTCCTATTGGACTGAAGTACAGGTCCGAACTGGTCAAAATCCGGGTAGGATCATCGTAAGACCAACACTCACGCATCCATGTCATTCATTATCGTCGTACCTGCCGCTCGGGGGGTTACTGGCTCATCACGCCTCTGTCTTTGATAGCTCACAAGCGTTTTCTTTCGCGCCCAGCGCTTCTTCTGCCAGACAATCACTCCCGTAACGGATAGCATCGCCACCAGTAGTCCTATTGCGGAAATAAAAATGCGCCCGGGCAGGCCGAGAATACGGCCGGAATGCAACGGAAACTGGGCTTGTAAAAAAATATCCCCCGCACTGCCGGTGCCTGGTATGTTGGCGCCGGCGGACGATCCATCCTTACCGTTGAAATACAAAGACGGATTGCCCAGCCCAATATCACCATGGTCGTCCCCCGGCTCGAAGAAAGTCACGCCATAAATACCGAACTCGGGGACATAGAAAATTCCGCCTGGCGGTTTGCTCCAACCAAGCTTTTTAGCTTCCGCGGTGGCGAGCTGAAGGACAGTACGCCGGTTAACAACCGGTTCAATTGGTTGATCCGGTGGATTGGGCGTACCCGTGAAAGGACTCGGTGTCAGCGTCGAGAATAGCGATACTACCGGTCTCATCACCTCCTCCCTGAGATTCATCGACACCGCGGTTACTGCCAGAATCAGCAGAAATCCCCACACCCAGACCCCGCCTGAACGATGTAAATCAAAGTTGAGCTTGGAATTACCCTGTCGCCAGCGAAAAGTGAACGACTTACGCCATGCGCTCGCATTGGGGACCGAAATCCACAATGCAATGAAGCAGTCGAGCGCCCAGACAATGGCGAGGATACCCATGAACAGGATGCCAAGCTCGATACCAAACCCATCGGGAATGTGCATGCTGTAATGTAATTTGTACAGGAAGGGAAGCAAGTTTTCACGGCTGAGTGAAATTTCGCCCCACATGCGCTTCCCTCGAATTTCGCCATCCACAGGATCAAGCGAAATCTGGTTGAAGTCTAACTCAAAAGCTTTGCCCGTCCTGGGGTCCAGACGCGAACTCACCCCTAGGCCAAGATTATGCCCGGGCTCCACCGCAAGGGGGACCCAGGTTATAAGTAACCGGGGATCAGCCGCTTCCAGCCGTTCGGTAAGCACCAAGGGGGATTGGGGAATTCCCTCTCCGCCCTGTGCTTCAAATAACTGCG
>JBOIFK010000101.1:0-3170 GCA_050741585.1 Nitrosospira sp. | reverse complement strand
GCTATGGACTTCTCCCAACCGCCCTAGCAACCTGCCTCGCCATCATCTCACGTCCTAATGGATTATCTGGTTGAACACTTCGTGGACTCCCGCGCCTCTCGCCGGTCAGGAAGTATGTTGCGATTTTTCTGATTTACCAGAGGGCTAACGGATCTCAAGGTTGGCAAACAGTTCCCGATGGGCGGTATCATTGATGGCGACGACGGCGGGGTGTGTAAGCCGGCGTTCCATCGAGATGGCGTAGAATTGTTCGGTAACTTCATCGGTATGGCCGAGAATCGTAACCCCATGGTCGCGCCGCACTTCCCCGGCGATCACCGACGGTGCCATGAAAATACCAATGCCGGCTTGTCCAAAGGCCTGCATCAGCGCGCTGTCGTCGAACTCGCCGACAATCCGCGGCCGGATCTGATGCATATCGAACCAGCGCATCAGCGGTGCCCGCACGGCGGCTTCCTTGCCGGGAATCAGCAGGGGCGCCGCATCGAGAAGGCGTGGCCATTTGTCCGTGAATCGCGTAGCAAGCGCTGGTTCGGCGAAAAACGTGATACCACAGTCTCCGAGTTTATGGCTATAGCCCTTCACGTTCGTTCCGGCTGGCATGGGCCGGTCGGCGAGTACCAGGTCAACACGCTGTATCGCCAGTTCCACCAGCAAACGCACAAGCTTGTCTTCCCGGCAGACGATGCGCACTGGCTCGGCAAGTGACATCGCCGGGGTCAATAGCCGATAAGCGATGGATTTGGGGACGGCATCGTCGACCCCCACACGGAGCTGGATGGAGCGGCTCTCGGGGCGGCTGCGCAGGATCTCTTCCAGCTCGTTTCCGATCTGGAAGACTTCGTCGGCATAAGAAAGTGCAAGCCGGCCAGTTTCCGTTAATTCAAGGCGTCTTCCAACACGTAAAAACAGCGCTACCCCAAGCGTCTCTTCGAGTAGTCCGATCTGGCCGCTAAGGGTCTGTGGCGTGAGATGCAGCCGCTCACTTGCCCGGACAATGCTGCCCGCCTTGGCGACGGCCCAAAAATAATGCAATTGCTTGTAATTGAGCATTGGAGCGCCTCCTGCGGTCGACAACGATTGGCAACAGTTCGTAAAAATCGATGATATTATCAGACACATACTACTTTCATTGATGCAAATTTTACTCTACACTTCAGTCGTCCCCGTCATCCTTGATTTATTCCGGGGTGATTTTTGCCTTGTTTGGGCGGAGGGCGTCGGGTTATTTTTTCAGCATGGGCAGCAGGGGTACATTCAAGTGCATGCCTCAATATACTTGAGGCCGGTGCCGGGTGGGGTCCAGTTCATGATTTGAAGCGCCAGTTTACCTGCGCCGAGATCATTGAAGCGAGCTTCATTTTTCTCAGAAATAATAAAAGGTAGTAGATGCAAATATCACCACACTCGCGCATTCTGCTGAGTCTGATTTTTATCTTTACACCTGCAGTTGTCTCGGCTCAAGATCCTGCACCGATATCTGTCATCACCTCGCCTACCTTCGCGCCTGTTCCTCCGCCCCCACTTGTACCTGATACGCCGACGCCCGCTACCGCGCCGCCCGCCACGGTGCCTCCCGTCACAGCGCCTCCGGCCGGCGTGCCTTCCTCCACGGAACGTTGGCTCCGACCGCCAACCCTCCGGTTTAATGCAACAACACCTCCGGCCGGCATGCCTTCCGCCACGGTGCCTTCTACCATGCCGTCCACCGCCGTGCCATCCACCGTCCCTTCCAAGGGGCCTTCCGGCATGCCGTCGGTTACGATACCTTCCGCTGCCGCGTCTGGCCCCCCTCCACCCGGGGCGCTCTCCATCGACGCCTTGCAGAGACTGGGGCTGGAGGCGAACGGCCTGGTGCGCGCCGCGCAATCGCAAGTCGATGCCGCGGCGGCCGGTGTTGTCGGCGCCGCGGCCTACCCGAATCCACAGGTGATGTTGACGGGGGGGCCTCAACACCCCAGGGTCCCTGCAGCCAACCCGGCGACGTACCACCGCGCGGTGACTGTCGCGCAGAACATCGAGAATCCCTGGCTGCGCAGTGCGCGCATCGGTTCGGCCGAGGCGGGCGTGGACGCTAGCCGCGCCGGTTTCGAGCAGGTGCGCGCGGATCTGGCGGCACAGTTGCGGGTGCGCGCCTATGAACTCTTGCTGCGGCAGGAAATCGCGCGCATGGAAGCCAGTATTTTCGACCTGATGGAAGAGGTGCGGCGCCGTATCAAAGTGGCCGTGGGTATCGGCGAAACGGCGCGTTTCGAGCTGGTTCGATCCGATGCCGAGGTGTTGAATGCGGCCAGCCGCAAGGAGGCAGCTGAGCTGGCCACGCTGCGCGCGCGGGTTGCATTGATGCAATTTACCGCAGGCGCCCTGAAGCCCGATTTCGTGATTGACGCGTCCCTGTTCGATCCGGTGAACCTGCCTACGCTGGAAGAGTTGCGCCAGGAAGTGCCGACGGTCAACCCGGACGTGGTGCGCCTGGAAGCCGAGCAGGACCGCGCCCGCTTGCGGATCGATCAGGAACGTGCGTCGGTGTACCCCTCGGTGCAGATCATACTCAGCAATTTCCAGGAAGCCCAGTACACTTCGAACACGGCTGGATTCAACGTGACCGTTCCCGTATTTTACCGCCGCCGCGGCGAGATTGACGCCGCCGTGGCGGACTCGGCGCGGGTGAAGGAAACGCTGGAATACCGCCGTTACGAGATCGGCCAGCTGCTCGAATCCGCCTGGCAGGCTTTGCAGATTGCGCGGCGCAGGGTGGAGATGTTCGAAGGCGGAATCATCAAGGAAGCCGAGAACGCATTGCAGATTGCCCAGGCGGCATACCGTTTCGGCGAGCGTCCCCTGATTGAAGTGCTGGATACGCAGCGGGTGTTGCGAGGAATACTGATGGAGTCGTTGCAGGCACGTTTTGATTTACAGGCTGCGGCTGCCGAAATTGACCGGTTGCGGGCTCATTACCCCAGGGAGAATGTCCTCCAATGAAAATCAGCATGCGGATCACGGGTGCCATTGTAATTGCTGCGCTGCTTGTCGCGGGGTGCGGTGGCAGTGAGGGAGACGCCTCCCCCGGCAAGGAAGCCGCGCAGAAGGAGGAGGAGAACATCAACCTCATCACGATCAGGCCGGAAATGGAGCCCCGCATCAAGATCGGCCAGCCTACCATGGTCGAT
>JBOIFK010000100.1:0-2612 GCA_050741585.1 Nitrosospira sp. | reverse complement strand
GTATAGAAGGGGCAGAATGCACGCAATGGCAACAATCCGGTTCTTCATCATCTTCCTCTGCAATAGGCTATAAAAGTATAGGATGGAGTCTCATGATAATTCAAATGTCGCTTTTCTTCCTGCGCCTTTTTTGTCTCCGAAGCCTGCGGGGGAGACCTACGGTAAATTAATCCGCGGACGGGAAATTTGATCAGCACCCGGAATATTCGAGCCATCGGCAAAGCTCCCATTTTATTTAGGATCCGGTGATAAAGTTGTCTTTTTTGCGTGGTCGTTATGGTGAGTAGACCTACTTGGCTTCTCGTTTTGCTTTATGCCGCCTTTTCAGCCCTGTGGCTGACAGCTTTCGGCTATTTGATTTCGCTCACCTTCGATGATCCGATTCTGTGGAGCCGCGCCTCCCTGATCAAGGAATTGATTCTTGTCGCAGTCAGCAGCGGCCTGCTTTATCTGCTGCTCAAATTTCAGCGTGATGCAAACGTCACAACCGGCATCGCTGATGCGAGCAGGGATACCGCCCATTTTCAGCTTGTCCGGTTGATGCCAATTTGCGCCGCTCTGGCGCTGGTCGCGCCTCTCGTAGGATTTGGCATTGTGAAGGTACACGGCCCGCAACTGGAACGAAACGTTTATGCCGATCTTCAAACTATCGCTGATCTTAAAGCAGACCAGATCGAGCTTTGGCTAACCGAGCGGGAACGTGATGCGGAGACATTCGCGATGAGTCAAGGGCTTATCGAGAGGATAGCGAGCCTGCAGCAGCGAGACGACAAACATCTGAGGGAACGTATTCGCAAGCGGCTGGACGCTGCCCGGCAAGCCAGCGGTTATGAGTCTGTGCTGTTGTTTGACACGGGAGGGCAGCCTCTGATAAGTGGAAAAGGAGAACAGAATACATTACCTGAGATCACCAAAGCATTGCTCTCCACGACCTTGCAGACAAAACAGCGGCAGAGCACCGATCTGTTTCTGGACGAAAGTGGAAAAGCCCGGCTGGATATCCTGATGCCTTTGGCCCCTGTAACCGATGCGAATCCAATTGCAGTGGTGGTTTTGCGCGCGGATCTCAAGCAATTCCTGATTCCATTGGTCGAAAAATGGCCCGGGATCAGCGCCAGCGCGGAAACCCTGCTGATACGCCAAAAAGGCGAAACCGTTACCTACCTTAATCAGTTGCGCCATCCCATGAACGCTGCGCCGAAGCATCATTCCCTGACTTCCGGCCAGGATCTTTCGGCTGCCCTCGCGAGACTTGAAACTTCACCGGGAACGGTGCAGGGAATCGACTATCGTGGGGCGCCGGTATTTGCCGCCCACCGGCCGGTCTCGGGTACCGGCTGGCGCGTTTTAACCAAGATCGACCGCGATGAAGTCCTTGCGCCGCTCTGGACGCTGGTATTCTGGGTCAGCCTAGTGATTTTCTTCGCCATTACCGCAGTAAGCCTAGCGATGCTGCTGTTATGGCGTCAACAGCGGCGAGCACACCAGCTGGCGATGCTCGTCCGCACAGCAGAGCAGGATCGTCTTCTCAAGTATTTCTATGAACTGCCATTTATCGGCATGGCAATTACGTCACCCGATACCAAGCGCTGGCTGCGATTCAACAATCAGCTATGCGAGATTCTCGGTTATTCCCACGAAGAGCTAGCCGCAAAGAACTGGATGGAAATGACTCATCCGGAGGATATCGGGAAAGATATCGTTGAGTTCGAACGCGTCATGCGGGGGGAATCGGAAGGCTACGCAATGAACAAACGCTATATCCGCAAGGATGGTTCGATTGTTATCGCCAGTATCGATGTCAAATGCGTACGCACGACTGACGGCAGAGTGGATTACTTCGTCGCCATGATCCGCGACATCACCGAGCAGGAGCACCGGAAGGCTGAAGCTCTCGCGGTACAGAGCCAGTTGCAAGCCACGCTGGATGCGATACCCGATATGCTGTTCGAGCTAGATCTGGATGGTCGCTGCCATGCCTACCATTCTGCACGCACTGATTTACCGGCCGCATCACCCGTTGAAGATCTCCTTGGTAAAAGAATTTCGGATATTCTGCCGCCCGGCACAGTGGATATTATCCTGTCGGCATTGCGGGAGGCCGGAGAAAAAGGCCTATCGTCCGGCAAGCAACTCGAACTGCAGGGCCCGCAAGGCAAACTGTGGTTCGAACTTTCCGTTTCCCGCAAGCATGTCGATCCCGGATTGGGGCCTCGTTTCATTGTCCTCTCACGTGATATTACCGAGCGCAAAGCATCGGAACAACGCATCCTGAATCTCGCCCACTACGATGCGCTCACGGGCCTTCCCAACCGCTCGCTCCTCGGCGACCGCATGAAGGTTGCCATTCAGCGCGCAGCACGGCAATCCACCCGCCTTGCCGTGCTGTTCCTGGACCTGGATCGCTTCAAGCCGATCAATGATTCGCTTGGTCACGATATCGGCGATCAACTGCTGAAAGCCGTCGCGGAACGCATGCTGATTTCGGTGCGCAGCGTTGATACGGTCAGTCGGCCGGGGGGCGACGAATTCGTCGTCCTTCTGAGTGAAATTGAAACAACGGAGGATGCGGCGCGCGTTGCCGAAAAGCTTATCAGCGCACTATCTCAGCC
>JBOIFK010000099.1:0-6231 GCA_050741585.1 Nitrosospira sp. | reverse complement strand
CGAGCCCGCCACTCTTGCCCTGATCGTTGCCGGTCGCGCCGGAAGCGGGTTTATTAGAAGGCGTTTCCTCAGCTAACGTTATTTTGCGGGCTGGTCCCCTTAATTGCCGCGGCTGACTGCCGGATTCATATGAATCGCTCTCCTGTGAAGAGATTGCCCAGGTATCGCGGAAGTGGATGGGTAACCGGATTTGCAGATCCTGAGTCAACGGCCCCCGAGCTCTTTCCCGACAATGCTATGCTTGCGGGCATAACCAAAATATATAACCACGCCGATCACTGCCCAATATAGAAACAATCGGATCGTGTCCCAGCCCAGGCTGATGAACAGCAGGGCGCAACCCGCCATTGCCAGAGGGCCAACCACCCAGATCATGGGGGTCCTGAAAGGGCGATGCCGGCCGGGTTCGCGGCGGCGCAAAACCATCACGCTCATTGCCACCGTAAAAAAAGCAAACAGCGTGCCGGAGTTGGAAACGTCGGCCAGCATGGCGACCGGGAACATCGCGGCAAAGAAGGCGACGGCAAAGCCTGTGATCAGGGTGACGACATACGGCGTGTGAAACCGTGCATGTATGTGCGAGAGGGATCTCGGCATGAGGCCATCGCGCGACATGGTGAACAGGACGCGGGTTTGGCCGTAAATCATCATTAAAACGACCGAGGGGAGGGCAATGATGGCGGCGGAGGCCACCCAATTGCCGATAGCAGGGTAACCGACCGTGCGCAGCACAAAAGCCAGCGGCTCCTTGGATAGTGACAGCTCTCCTCCGGGCTGGGCGCCGACAGCACCGACCGCTGCATAGGCAACAATCAGATAGAAAATCGTGCAAATTCCCAGGGAGCCTATCAGACCAATCGGTACGTTACGGTTAGGATTGCGGGTTTCTTCGGCGGCGGTCGAGACCGCATCGAACCCGATATAGGCAAAAAAGATGGAGGCGGCCGCGCCTAATACTCCCACCCCTGAAGTGGGCGTACCCCAGCCATTGGGCAGCATGGGTTCAAAGTTGATCGCGTTGACGGTGGGCAGTACGAGAACGATAAATACCGAGAGTGCGACAATTTTAACGATGACCAGAAGTGCGGTGAATCTGGCGCTTTTCGAGGTGCCTATGATCAGCAGGAAAGTGACGAAAAGCGAAACCAGGAACGCCAGCAGGTTGAAACCTCCGGCGGAAGTTGTGCCGTCTGCCAGGACAATTGTGTCGCGCGGACCCGCGGTCAGGGCAAGGGGCAGGCCGTAGCCTATCTCGTGCAGGAAGCCATTAATGTAACCGGACCAGCCGACGGCCACCGCAGCGGCTGCGACGGCATACTCCAGGATAAGCGCCCAGCCCACCATCCAGGCGATCAGCTCACCAAATACTGCATACGAATAGGTGTAGGCTGATCCCGCCACCGGGACGATTGCGGCAATCTCGGAATAGACCAGCGCTGCCAGCGCGCAAACGAAACCTGCGATAACGAATGAATACATCATGCCAGGTCCGGCCTTCTCGGCGGCGACTGATGTCAGCACGAAAATCCCCGTACCGATGATCGCGCCGATACCAAGCATGGTGAGGTCAAATGCCCCGTGTTGACGTTTGAGTCCCTTCGTCCTGGCCGACTCAAGTATTTGATCCAGGGATTTGACACGATCAAACAGCATCTTTCTTTCTCCGGCTAAAAAAGATCGCTACAAAAAGGCCCATTATTTCTTCTTCGTATATTCGGACAGCGAAGGAATTCTCCATAAGTACCCGGCAGCCACCGTTCGATAAGGACTGCAGAGCCGACCCACGCCGTCCATCTCTTTACGGCCGGGAACAGCATCGAGGGATGTCAGGAATCGATATCCCGCGCGCACGCCGAAATCGTCAGCAGGCATAACGTCGATTCGTTCGAGCGTATAGATAAGCAGCATTTCGACCGTCCAGCGGCCAATGCCAGGCAGCTCGACAAGCCGGGTAATCAGTTCATCGTCGGACATTCCGTCCGCGATGTCTCGCGACGGTACAAGGCCGCTCAATGTGCCCTCCGCAATGCTCCTGATCGTGCCGATCTTGCGGGCAGAAAAACCGCATGCACGCAAGTCCTCGATCGCAGTGGCCAGTATTTGATCTGGCTCTGGAAACGGTTGAGAATACATGCGCAAGAAGCGCGCAATAATTGCATCCGCCGCGCGGGCATGGAGTTGCTGGTAGGCAACGGCTCTGATCAAAGCCTCATAGGGTTCACGTGCTGGCTTCGATCGATGCGTGCAGGCCCCGACAAATTTTATCAGCCGCAACCAATCCGCGTCGATCAGCGATAGGTGGGCAATGGCAGACTGATACGTATCAACCTGCGCTTTCATACTTGTCATCAAGTGGTTTCTTTAAAATACGGAGATATGCCAGTCTCTTTTATTATTGATCGGGCGACAAATACGCATCGCAGTTCTCTGTATGAGACCATGCACGTGGCTCGGCAGGAGAATGTCAGCCGAACCCGGAACAGTCAGTATGCACAGCGAGTGAATGATATCACTTGCCACTTGATGATCCTATCGAAGCAATCCGGTTCATGGCTCAAATAGGAAAGCAAGATACAGGTGTGGCGGGCAGAAAAATACTCTATTCCTTTCTTGTCCAAATCGGGTGGGGAGAGAATGGCCGGATGCTCGACATACCGTGGGTACGTTGCAAGCATTAGCTTACTTTTTGCTCATGGGGCCGAGTCGAACAGGAGATCTGTCCCGGCAATGATCAGCGATCCGCTCAAGCGGGAAGCAATTATGTATTATGCTGACAGGGATTCCTGATGATGGCCTGTTGCCGTATTGCAACCCGGCGTCATGCAGAAAGAGCAGAATGTCTGACGACATATCGAAGATATCAATAGCTCCATGCGACCCATGCAAGCGGATATTCTCTTGCTGATCTGGCGGCAGGCATGCTTGGATGGGTAGCGGTTACCGCGATGACAAACTTTTCTGACAACGGGAGGAACGTAATGAAGAAAATTCACGGATGGGTCGCCTACGGCGCAAAACAGAAGCTGGAACCATTTATCTACGATCCCGGTCCACTGGGCCCGGAGGAGGTAGAGATTGCCGTCGAGCATTGCGGCCTTTGCCATTCCGATCTTTCGATCCTTAACAACGATTGGGGTCTGTCCAAATATCCTCTCGTTCCTGGACATGAGGCGGTAGGGCAGGTTGTTGCGGCAGGCGATGGCGTGAAGGGGTTGCAGATCGGCCAGCGTGTGGGTGTCGGTTGGAGTGCCAATAGCTGCATGCACTGCCGCCAGTGCATGACTGGCAATCATAATCTGTGCCCGGACGTAGCGGCGACGATCATCGGACATCACGGCGGTTTCGCCGACAGGATACGGGCACATTGGGCATGGGCGATTCCCCTGCCTGACACGCTCGATATTTCCTCTGCAGGCCCGCTGCTATGTGGCGGCATCACGGTGTTTGCCCCGTTGCTCACCCTCGGAGTAAAGCCGACAGAACATGTGGGAATTGTGGGCATCGGCGGCCTGGGCCACCTTGCCCTTAAATTTTCCAATGCCTGGGGTTGCGAGGTGACGGCCTTCACGTCCAACGTGTCGAAGTCCGAGGAGTTACGGAGATTGGGGGCTCATCGTGTCGTATCAAGCCGCAACAGTGCGGAGATTCTTGCAGCGGCCAATTCGCTTGATTTCCTGCTTATTACCGTCAATATGCCGCTCGACTGGCCTGCGCTGCTCAAGACGCTGAAGCCGAATGGACGCATGCACGTTGTAGGCGCAATCCTTGAACCGATGCCAATTCCCGCCTTCGACCTGATTATGGGACAGAAAAGCATTTCAGGATCACCAACGGGGGGACCCCCGGCAATTTCGGCCATGCTGGATTTTGCTGCGCGCCATAATATCGCGCCGCAGGTCGAACACTTTCCGCTGAGCAAGGTGAATGAAGCGATTGAGCACCTCGTAGCCGGCAAAGCTCGCTATCGGGTCGTTCTGGATGTTGCATGAAGAAAGTCAACATTCTCTGGCCTACGCCACACTGGGCCAATAAGCAATCGAATTTGAAAGCAAGACCCGGAGTGCGACAGTTTGCTGATGTTGATAAATTGATAACCGCTACAAACATCATGCAGACATTTGAAGGAGCACATCGTGAATACGTTGATTTAAAAGGGACAGCTCGCCGCCAGCACAGTCAATGATCCCCGTTGGGCGTCGGTGGCCGCGCGTAACGCGGAAGCTGACGGCAGCTTTTATTATGCAGTGAAAACCACGGGTGTCTACTGCCGTCCGTCTTGTGCGGCACGCCTGGCGCGGCCCGAGAATGTCGGTTTTTACGCAACACGTGAAGAAGCCGAAAAGGCGGGTTTCAGGCCCTGCAAACGCTGCCAGCCGGACCAGCCTTCGCAGGTTGAGCAATATGCAGCCAAGGTCACGCAGGCCTGCCGGATCATCGAAGCATCGGAAATTGTCCCTGCCTTGGAGGATCTGGCAAAGAAGTTGGGTGTAAGCCCCTATCATTTTCACCGTGTGTTCAGGCAAATCACCGGATTGACGCCAAGGCAATATGCGGCGGCACAGCGCGAGAAAAAGATACGCAATGAGCTTGGTTATCGGAGCACGGGCGGCGCTGTCAGTACGGTGACGGAAGCTATTTTCGATGCCGGCTACCGCTCCAGCAGCCGCTTCTACGAAAAATCGAATAAGGTTCTGGGTATGACGCCGAGCAACTATCGCGCTGGCGGCGCCGATACCGTCATCCGTTTTGCTGTCGGCGAGTGCTCTCTGGGGTCGATTCTTGTCGCCCAAAGTGATCGGGGAATTTGCGCCATTTTTCTCGATGACGATCCTGACAAACTGATTCGCAATCTGCAGGATAAATTTCCCCACGCCAATCTGATCGGTGGCGACGATGATTTCGAACAGCGGGTCGCAAGGGTGGTCGGTTTTATCGAAGCGCCGGGTATCGGCCTAGACCTGCCGCTGGATATCCGTGGGACGATGTTTCAGCAGCGCGTATGGCAGGCTTTGCGCGAAATCCCGGTGGGTCAGACCGCAAGCTATACTGACATTGCAAAGCGTATCGGCTCGCCGACTGCGGTGCGAGCAGTAGCGCAAGCCTGTGCGGCCAATCCACTGGCGGTCGCTATTCCGTGCCATCGGGTAGTACGTCACGATGGCGCCCTGTCCGGCTACCGCTGGGGTGTGGAACGCAAGCGCTCCCTTCTGGAAAAAGAAGCGAGTGCCGAGGCGCAGGCATGAATACGCTGGTAAAGGAATCACGAAATACAGTAGCCTCCATGCGGGGTATCATCGGCGGAGTGATGGCTCTCGATTGGAAGCGGATATTCGATGATTTAAATGCGCAGGGCTGTGCGGTAATTGAAAAGCTGGTTTCGGCTGATGAATGCAGCGCATTGGCCCACCTGTATTCCAGGGATGCCATCTTTCGCAGCCGGGTCGTGATGGGCCGTCATGGCTTCGGCCGTGGCGAATATAAGTATTTCAGCTATCCGTTGCCCGGCATCATTTCCAGGCTACGGACATCGATGTATCCGCATCTGGTGCCGATTGCTAATTGCTGGAATACGGCAATGGGCATTGACGTGCGCTATCCCGCCAAACACGCTGATTTCATCGAGCGCTGTCATGAAGCGGGTCAGCTTCGGCCGACTCCGCTGTTGTTGCAATACGAACCGGGTGACTATAATTGCCTGCATCAGGATATTTATGGAGAACATGTCTTCCCGATTCAGGTCACCATACTGCTATCCGAGCCGGACCGGGATTTCACGGGCGGTGAGTTCGTGCTGACCGAACAACGGCCCCGCATGCAATCGCGCGCCGAAGTCGTCCCCCTCAGGCAGGGGGATGCCGTCGCGTTTGCCGTGCACCATCGGCCGGTGCAAGGCACGGGGGGAACGTACCGGGCCACTCTACGACATGGTGTAAGTCGCCTGCGGTCGGGCCATCGTCACACGGCAGGCATTATTTTTCACGACGCAACCTGAGAGTGGATGGATAATAATGACATTGAATCTATTCGAAGATATGGCGCAATGTGGGGCATGGCAGGAGGAGTTGTGCCCTGGTGCGGTCGTGCTGCGGGGCTTTGCGTTACCGGACGAAACCACCATTTTCGCGGCGTTAGGTCGCAATGTTAACAAATCGCCCTACACCCAAATAATTACGCCCGGTGGTTTCCTCCTGTCCGATGCAATAACAAAATGCGGTTATTATGGCTGGGTAA
>JBOIFK010000098.1:0-12835 GCA_050741585.1 Nitrosospira sp. | reverse complement strand
ATTTATGCGGTGATCTGGAGTGTACTCGTCGTAGAAGAAGCCCGCTTCATGTTGCTGGCACCGCTATTGCTGGTGCTCGCCATGATGGGCATCATTGGTGATTTGTTCGAATCTCTCATGAAACGCCATGCCGGCGTTAAGGATAGCGGGAATATTTTACCCGGCCACGGTGGTATACTTGATCGCATAGATGCACTCACATCAACGCTTCCTATCGCTGCTTTGTCACTTCTATTCTTACAAGCTCAACTATGATAGCCGTCCGTCACCTCACCATTCTCGGCTCGACCGGTACCATCGGCGTGAATACACTGGACGTGGTCGCACGTCATCCTGGCCGATTTCATGTTGTTGCCCTTACCGCCAATCACAATGCCAAAAAAATACTGGAGCAGTGCCGCCGCTTCCAGCCGAGTTATGCGGTGATGCTGGACGCAGCCAGTGCTGAATGGCTGCATGAGGAAGTTCGTACGGCCGGCCTTGCCACCGAGGTGCTATGCGGCGTGGAGGCGCTGGAGAAAGTGGCATCGCTCCCCGGTGTGGATACGGTGATGGCGGCGATCGTTGGGGCTGCCGGCATACGCCCTACGTTTGCCGCCGCCGGTGCAGGCAAGCGTGTACTTCTTGCCAATAAGGAAACCATGGTGATGGCCGGCCGGATTTTCATGGATGTGGTCAAACATAATCATTCCACTCTGCTGCCGATAGACAGTGAACACAACGCTATCTTCCAATCGTTGCCGCAGAACTTTTCCGGGGATTTGGGCGCGGTCGGGGTACGCCGCATCCTGCTGACCGCCTCAGGCGGACCGTTCCGGCAATTATCGTCAGGCTCACTGGAGAAAGTCACACCCGGACAGGCTTGTGCTCATCCTAATTGGGTCATGGGGCAGAAGATTTCGGTTGACTCTGCCACGATGATGAATAAAGGCCTGGAAGTCATTGAAGCACATTGGTTATTTGATGCCTCTCCCGAACAAATCCAGGTGATAGTCCATCCGCAAAGCATCATTCATTCCATGGTGGAATATGTGGACGGTTCAGTGCTGGCGCAACTTGGCAACCCCGACATGCGCACCCCCATTGCGCATGCCTTAGGTTTTCCGGAGCGGATCGAAACTGGCGTGACTCCTCTGGATATGTTCAAAGTGGGCCGACTTGATTTCGAGGCCCCTGATTTTAAACGTTTTCCTTGCCTCAAGCTTGCCTATCAGGCACTGGCCGCCGGCGGCAGCGCGCCGGCAATACTCAACGCGGCGAATGAAGTCGCGGTGGAATCTTTTCTCAAGTGCCGAATGCCATTTACCGCGATTCCAGCCATGATCGAAGACGTCATGCGGACAGTTTGCCGCAAGGATATCGCCACGCTTAACGATGTATTGGCGGCGGATAGCGAGGCGCGCGAAGCCGCACATGAATGGCTGGCGTGTCTGGCATAAGTTATTGTTCTTCGGATGCACCAGCGCGCATGGCTCCCGGCCGTTGCATCATCCGTCCAGTTGACGGATTCAGGATGAATAGTCTCTGCGGTTTCCAGGAACAAGGTATTAGGGTGAACGCGGACATAAAGATACCGCAGTCAGGATTTCACACACAATCTATCCTTGGCATCAAAGCTCCCATCTTCCCAAATGGGCAAAACTCCATCATTAGTCAATCTGTACACTCTTATTTGCGCCACACCTGACGCCAATCCGATGGTTTTTTCTCCAATTTTGCTATTTCGATCTCCTTGCCCAGGAGACTGGCATATCGTCAATTTATTGAAACCTCTTTTGCGCCGCAATTGCCGTCACCGTACACTGGTATGACATTTTTCCTTACAATAATTGCTTTTGTGGTCGCCTTGGGGGTGCTGATCGTATTTCACGAATTCGGCCATTATCTGGTGGCACGCTGGTGTGGCGTAAAGGTACTGCGTTTTTCAGTCGGTTTTGGCCGGCCTTTGCTGAGGAGATGCTGGGGAAAAGATCAAACTGAATGGGTAGTGGCTGCCTTTCCTCTTGGTGGCTACGTCAAGATGCTGGATGAGCGTGAAGACGAGGTCGCGCCTGAAGAAGTGGCGCGATCATTCAATCGGAAGCCGGTTGCGCACCGCTTTGCAATTGTCGCAGCAGGCCCAATCGCCAATTTTTTGCTGGCGATCGTACTCTTCTGGCTGCTATTCATGCTGGGAGTCAGTGGCATGAAGCCGATTCTAGGGCCAGTGGCCCCGGCAACGCCCGCTGCGCTCGCGGCTTTCGAGACGGGGGAGACCATCATAAAAATTGGAACTGAACCTGTTGCGACCTGGCAGGATGCCCGCTGGCTACTACTGTCGCATGCCGTGGACAGATCGCCTTCCATTGCTGTGGAAACTCTTGACCAGAGCGGACAAACAACCTGGCGCAAGCTGGATTTAAGCAGTATTGGCGCCGACGATCTGGATGGAGATTTTCTGAAGAAAATCGGTCTCAGCAGCTATCAGCCGGCGATGAAACCCATTATCGCTCAAGTCATTCCGAATAGTGCAGGCAAGCGCGCCAATTTACTGGCGGGGGATGAGATCCTGGCGGTAAACGGTAAGGGAATTACACTCTGGGAGGAGTTGGTACAAACGATACGAACCAGCCCGGGGGTTCCGTTAATGCTGGAGATTCAGCGTGATAATTTAACCATCGGCGTGGAGGTTGTTCCCGATACTGCCACTGAGAACGGGGAAAAGATCGGCAAAATCGGAATTGGACCGCAGATTGATCGCGATGAGCTGGAAAGACTGCTGGTGGAGGTCAGCTATCCGGCCGGCACCGCCCTGGTCCGGGCAATCGATAAAACGTGGGAAACATCAATATTTACGCTGCAAATGCTATGGAAAATGGTAGCGGGAGAAGTGTCATGGAAGAATGTGAGCGGACCTATTACGATCGCGGATTATGCGGGTAAGTCGGCACAAATGGGACTTGCTCCTTACCTCGGATTTCTTGCGCTTATCAGCATTAGCCTGGGTGTGCTGAATTTGTTGCCTATCCCCATACTGGATGGGGGGCATTTAATGTATTATGTGGTCGAAATCCTCAAAGGCAGTCCGCTTTCTGTCAGGGCCACCGAGATTGGTCAGCAGGTCGGGTTGGTGCTGTTATTTACCCTGATGGCCTTCGCCATATATAACGATGTCAGTCGGCTCATTTCCAGTTAAGTATGAATGTCAAGTATGAAAGTCAAATTTCTCGTGGCGCTTGTTGCGGTTTTATGCGCTTCGGCCTCATGGGCGCGCGAGCCGTTCGTAGTTAAGGACATCAGAGTGGAAGGCATACAACGCACCGAAGCGGGAACGGTGTTCAATTATTTACCGGTGAAAGTGGGTGATACCGTTGATGACGAAAAGGCTGCGGCTGCCATCAAGGCGCTCTACGCTACCGGCTTTTTCAAAGATGTGCGAATTGAATCGGAAGGTGGCGTCCTGCTCGTCGTGGTGGAGGAACGCCCGGCTATCGCACAGATCACCATTGTCGGCGCCAAGGAATTTGAGAAGGATAAGCTGAAAGAAGGCCTGAAGCAGGCGGGTCTGGCGGAATCACGCATCTTTGATCGCGCAACGCTGGAGAGAGCCGAACAGGAGTTGAAGCAGCAATATCTCAGCCGTGGCAAATACGCGGTAAAAATTACCACCACGACCACGCCGCTTGATCGTAATCGCGTGGGCATCAATTTTAATGTGGACGAAGGGAAAACCGCCAAGATCCGGAAAATCAATATTGTTGGCAATAACGCTTTCATGGAAAAGGAATTGCTGACTTCGTTTGTATTGAGAACGCCAGGCTTGTTGACCTGGTTCACCAAGGAAGATCAATATTCGAAGCAGAAGTTGTCCGCCGATCTGGAGTCGTTGCGCACTTATTATCTCAATCGCGGTTATCTGGAGTTCAATATTGAATCCACGCAGGTATCGATCACTCCCGACATGCAGGATATTTACATCACGGTGAATATCACCGAGGGTCCGCAATACAAGGTTGCCGACATCAAGCTTGCGGGTGAACTCCTGCTGCCGGAAGATGAACTGCGCAAGCTCATAAAACTGGCGCCTGGTGATGTATTCTCGCGGGAGCGGCTGACTGAATCCATCAAACTTATTACTGACCGGCTTGGCGATGACGGCTACGCGTTTGCCAATATCAATGCGTCGCCGCAGTTGGATAAAGAAAAACAACAGGTGGCATTTACGTTTTTTGTCGATCCGGGCCGCCGGGTTTACGTAAGACGCATTCACATAACAGGCAACAGCCGCACCCGGGACGAGGTGATTCGCCGGGAAATGCGTCAATTCGAAGGAGGCTGGTATTCAACCTCCAAGATCAACCGCTCCAAGCAGCGCATTGACAGGCTGAATTATTTTCTTGCTGTCGATGTGGAAACGCCGGCCGTTCCCAATGCGACCGATCAGATTGACGTAAATGTTCAGGTCAAGGAAAAGGCCACTGGCGCTGTCATGTTTGGCGCGGGCTATTCCAACATGGAAGGTATAATATTGAGCGGTTCCGTTGCCCAGGACAACATATTCGGCACTGGTAAATTTGTTAATCTCATGGTCAATACCGGTCGTGTTAACAAGGTTTATTCGCTCTCATACACCGATCCCTATTTTACCCGTGACGGGGTAACCGCCGGATTCGATATTTACAAGCGCGTCCTTAACACGCAGGCGCTGCGGTCCGTGATGAACTTCAATACCGACACCACCGGTATCAATTTCCGCGTCGGCATTCCGCTTAACGAAAGCGATAGTGTTCAGCTCGGCCTGGGTGCTGAAAATACGGTGATCGAACTGGGTCCAAACAGTCCTCAACGTAATATCGATTTCGTGAATAAGTTCGGAGAAAGCACCAACAATCTACCGCTAACGGCGAGCTGGCGGCGCGATGGCCGTGACAGCGCCATCTGGACGACTTCAGGGAATACACAGAGGCTCTATGCCGAAGCGGGCTTGCCAGGGGTCGATCTCACTTATTACAAGGTGAGTTATGACCATAGTTGGTATTACCCTATCTCGGATACTTTTACCCTGATGTTGAAAGGAGAGTTGGGATACGGTGAAGGTTACAATGGAAAAGATCTGCCCTTCTTCAAGAATTTCTTTGCTGGTGGCAATACCTCGGTTCGCGGTTACAGGATCAGTTCGCTAGGTCCTCGTGACGATAATAATAGAGCGCTGGGAGGGAATATACGCACGGTAGGCAATGTCGAAATACTCTTTCCCATGCCCGGCATGAGGAACGACAGATCAGTGCGCCTGAGCACATTTCTGGATGGTGGCACGGTGTGGGGGAGTGGTGGAGCGAGACCGGAACAGGAGGGCATGCGTTATTCCGCCGGGCTTGCTGTTACCTGGATTTCTCCGATGGGACCACTTAAAGTCAGCGTCGCACAGCCGATCAACAACCAGCCTGGTGACAACTTACAGCGATTCCAGTTTCAATTCGGGCAGCAGTTCTAAATTAAGCGAATAATTGGGAGATAAAATTGAAGGACAAGGTTCAATGGCGACGAACTTTAATGGTGGCCTGCATCGTTCTTGCTTCCGCTAGCGGACCCTTTGGCGCCTACGCGGAAGATATCAAGATTGGCGTTGTCGATACCGAGAGAATTCTGGCTGAATCGGCGCCGGCGGTCAGAGCCTTGAAAAAAATAGAGAAGGAGTTCCTGCCGCGCGACCAGGAAGTCAAGAAAATGGCGTCGCAAGCGAAGGTGCTTCAAGATCTTCTGGAAAAAGACGGAAAAACCATGCCCGAAACGGATCGGCGTAACAAGGAGCGCGATCTCGCTACCCTCAATCGCGAATATCAGCGTGCTCAACGACAAATGCGCGAGGATCTGAGCCTACGCCAGAATGACGAAGTTGCCGCACTTCAGCTAAGCGCCAGTAAAGCGATTCAGGCCATCGCGGAAGCAGAGAAGTACGATTTGATACTGCCTCTGCGGGATCTGGTTTACCGCAGTCAGCGCATGGACATTACCGAGAAAGTGATCAAGGCGCTGGCTGACAAGTAACGTCATCACCCTGGGCTCAAGGCAATTCTCCCGCGAGACAGCAACCATCATCCACACACTGCAACTATGGAAGAAAATATCAGAAGTTTAAAGGAAGATAACATGGGTGCCATGGATATCCATGAAATCCTGAAATATCTGCCGCATCGCTATCCTTTCCTGCTGGTCGATCGGGTTCTCTCCAGTGAACCGGGGAAGAATATAGCCGCGCTCAAGAATGTAACCATTAACGAGCCTTTCTTTGCTGGCCATTTTCCTCATCATCCGGTCATGCCGGGCGTGCTGATTATTGAAGCGCTGGCGCAGGCTGCGGCGATTTTAACTCTCAAAACCATGAATATGAAAGTCGACGAAAACTCAATATACTATTTTGTCGGCATAGATAGGGCTCGTTTCAAGCAGCCGGTACAGGCGGGCGACCTTCTGATACTCAAGGCAACGTTAGAGCGGCAGCGAATCGGAATCTGGAAATATTCCACCCAGGCGGAAGTGAATGGCCGTATTGTTACCGAGGCCGAGTTGATGTGCACAGTGCGAAGCAAGCAACCGTAGCTTGTAATCTCCGGCCAGTGCCGTCGTCCGCGAAGTTACCGGCAAGTTGGCTGCTGAGCGCTTCATATTAACGCTGCGGATACGAGATTGAAAATCGGGAGTTGAGAAATGCCGTTGGAAGGATTTACCTGGGTTTGTGGCGTGGACGAGTCCGGCAGAGGGCCGCTGGCGGGGCCGGTATTTGCAGCCTGCGTGGTTCTCAATCCGGATTATAAGATCGAGGGGTTGGCGGATTCGAAAACGCTCAGCGAAGATAAGCGCAACAGGTTGACCATTGCCATAAAAACATATTCGCTCGCTTGGGCCATTGCCTCCGCATCCGTTAAGGAAATCGATCGGTTAAACATTCTGCAGGCAAGCTTGCTGGCAATGAAACGTGCGGTTGAAAGCCTGACATTCATTCCCGATAGAGTGCTGGTGGATGGAAATCATCGTCCTCGGCTGAAGTTTCCCGTAAGCACTATAGTCAGGGGCGATAGCCTGATACCGGAAATTTCAGCCGCTTCCATTATTGCCAAGACGGCGCGCGACGCTGAAATGGTGGCACTACATCAGCGCTTTCCGCATTATGGCTTTGACCAGCATAAGGGGTATTCAACGGAACAACACATTGCGGCGTTACGGACTTATGGGGCATCGATAGCGCATCGGCGTAGTTTCGCACCGGTCAGAGAATTAGTTATAAAATTTAACGACTGACATTAGAAGGAACTTTATCCTGTTTCATGACTACTAACATAATGATTGCCCTCGGCAGACTTGAAGCCGATAAGGAAAGTGGTGAGCCGGCGATTATTCTGGAAACGGTGCAGGAAGGATGTGTGCTGAATATTGCAACGAACCTAAATTACAGATCTGCATACTATGCATATTGAAAAAGACATGGTGGTCTCACTCAGCTATGAACTGTCGGACCTGACCGGTAAAGTCATGGAAAAACCCAGTTCGCCGATCAGCTATCTGCACGGCGGTTATGACGGAATCTTTCCAGTGGTGGAAGAGAAGCTGCATAACAGGGAAGTGGGCTACAGCTGTTCCGTTTTCATGGAGCCGGAAAACACCTTTGGCGAATATGACAGTCAATTGGTCCGGGTGGAGCCGCGCGATGCTTTTCCGGACGATGTCGTGGTCGGAATGCAGTTTGAAGGTGGGGAGGAAGGTTCCGATGAGGTCCTGATCTTCACCATCACCGATATCGCCGAAGACAAGGTGGTGGTGGACGGCAATCATCCGCTGGCGGGGATGACGTTACGTTTCGACTGTACAGTGACCGAGGTGCGTCCCGCGACTGCAGCAGAACTTTCTCACGGCCACGCCCATGGATCTCATGGCCACGAACACTGAGCAGGGAGCGTTTATTCTTCCATAACATTGCATCCTGCGGTCACACTTTCGTGTTCTGCAGTGCCTCCCGTACTGTTCCTCTGCCAAGCTATTCCTTCCCGGCTGCGTTTTTCAGCGCGTAGAGTTTTTCCAGTGCCTGTTTCGGGCTCAACTCGTCTGGCTGGATTGCGTGTAACAGGACAAGAACAGCATGTTCCGGCCGGGTTTCTTTTGACGTAATAATTGCTTCCGAAAACAAATCCCGTTGCCATTGCCTGTCCACGCTTTCCTGTTCAAGTTTCGCCAGATATTTTCTTGCCATTTTGATTGCCGGCTCCGGCATGCCTGCCAATGCTGCCACTTGAAGGCCGTAGCTCTGGCTGGCGGGTCCTTCATTGACCGCATGCAGGAATACGATATGGTGCTTGTGTTCCACTGCCTGCAGATGCACATTGACCGCTTGCGCGAACTCCTCGGCAAGCCTTGTCAGTTCAAAATAATGGGTCGCGAATAATGTATAGCTTCGGTTCTTTTCCAACAGATACCGGGCAATCGCAAAGGCCAGCGCCAGGCCATCAAAGGTGGAAGTACCCCGCCCCACTTCATCCATCAATACCAGGCTTTGGGCGCTCGCATTGTGCAGGATGTTGGCCGCCTCGGTCATTTCCATCATGAAAGTCGAGCGTCCTCCGGCAAGATCATCGGAGGCGCCAATCCGGGTAAAAATCTGATCCACTGGGCCAATGCGCGTCCTTTTTGCGGGAACGAAGCTGCCGCAATGAGCGAGTAACGCGATTAGCGCAACTTGACGCATATAAGTGGATTTGCCCCCCATGTTGGGGCCTGTAATCACGAGCATTTGCCGTCTGCTATCGTTGAAAGTGCCGCACGTGCCGAGTCGCGTATCGTTGGCGATGAAATTTTCCACCTCGTTTTCCACCACCGGATGGCGTCCCGCCTCAATTTCAATCACAGCCTCGCTGGTAAAAACCGGTGAAATATAATCGAGTGCGAGTGCGCGTTCGGCGAATGCAGCCAAGACATCCAGTTCCGCGATACTCCGGGCAATTTGTTGCAAATGGCCGATGTACGGCAACAGAAGATTCAGCAGTGCATTATATAAAAACTTCTCTCGTTCCAGCGCGTGATCCTGCGCAGACAGGGCCTTGTCCTCGAAGGCCTTGAGTTCCGGCGTAATATAGCGCTCGGCATTTTTCAGCGTCTGCCTTCTGCGATAATCGTCGGGGATTTTCTCGCTGTGAGCATGAGTCACCTCAATATAAAAACCATGCAACCGGTTATATTCCACTTTGAGGTTCGAGATTCCGGTCCGTTTTTTTTCGCGCGCTTCCAACTGCAGCAGAAATTTGCCGCAGTTGTTCTGTATGGCGCGCAGATCGTCCAGTTCAGCGTCATAGCCATCGGCGATCACACCCCCTCCGCGCAGCATAACCGCCGGCTCCTGGTGCAGCGATTCCTCCAGAAGCCTGATAAGCGTTACATCCGGCGTCATTAATTGCGCCAGTGCGGCAATATGCTGGCTGGCCGGCCTGGCGACAGCGGCAATGACCTCCGGCAAGCGCTTCAGACTATCGCGCAATCCCGATAAATCTCTTGGACGAGCGGACGCCAGCGCGATACGGGCGGTGATGCGCTCGATGTCGGCCATGCGCCTGAGATGTTGGCGCACCGGCAGGTGCGGCTCCAAACTCGCTTCACCGATTAAGAAAGATATGCCATCAAGCCGCTTCTGAATTATCGTGCGGTCGCGTAGCGGATGATGCAGCCAGTGTCGCAGCAAACGGCTACCCATGTTGGTCGAGCAAGTGTCGAGCAGTGATAGCAGCGTGGGCGATGCTTCGCCCAGTATGGTTTCGGAAATTTCCAGATTGCGGCGGGTTGCAGCGTCCATACGTATGAAAGCGCTGTCCCGTTCCACCCGTAGCGCCTTGATATGGGTGATACCTGTACCCTGGGTGAGTCGGGCATATTCCAGCAGCGCGCCCGCTGCGCCAAGCGATGGAGACAAACCGTCGCACCCGAAACCCGAAAGATCACGGGTTTCAAATTGCCGGGAGAGAATTTGGACAGCGGCACCGACATCGAACTGCCACGCAGGTAAGCGCTTAAGAGACAGTTTCTTGAGCACCCCACCATTGAGCCCGGCAGGTATATCCGATGATTCCGGTAAAAGAATTTCCGCGGGCTTGAGCCTTTCAAGCTCACTCACAAGATTATTGGACGAAGTTTCCATCACATTGAATTGCCCCGCCGCCAGATTGAGCCACGCCAATCCCAGCGTGGATTCATGCACAAACACGGCAAGTAAAATGCTTTCGCGCTTCTCTTCCAGCAAGGCCGCATCGGTCAGCGTGCCCGGTGTGATAATGCGTGTGACCTGTCGTTCTACGGGCCCCTTGGCGGTAGCGGCGTCGCCGGTTTGTTCGCAGATCGCTACCGATTCGCCGAGCCTGATGAGTTTTGCCAGATACTGTTCGGCGGAATGATAAGGCACACCTGCCATTTTGATCGGCTCTCCTGCCGACGTGCCGCGCTGCGTTAGCGTAATATCAAGCAGCCTGGCCGCTTTTTCCGCGTCCTCAAAAAATAGCTCATAGAAATCTCCCATGCGATAAAACATCAGCATGTCAGGGTGCTGCGCTTTGATGCGCAGGTATTGCTGCATCATGGGGGTATGTTTTTCGTATCCTGCCGTTATGCTCATTTTTTAATAGAAGATAAACTTTAACCCAGATAATCCATTAGGCGGCTCTGCGAGCCTACCCGAGTGCTGGCGGTCAGTTTGCGGCTATTTTCGACGCTTGCCCGGCGTCCATAGACCGGCTATGGATTTCTCCCAACCGACAAAACTGTCTCGCAACCTGCCTCGCCATCATCTCACGTCCTAATGGATTATCTGGGTTGAATGTAATACGAATATGGAAGGTCCCTGCTGGAGCCGGCTCGACCTTGAGTTAAATGTATTTACTTGCAGCCCAGATTCGATAACAGAGGAGGGACAGGGATGGTACAAATTGATAAAACGATTTGCATTGATCCGCGAAGGTAAAGCCTGGTACTCGGCAATCATCACCACATGGGACAGCCCTTCAGGGACACATCGTATTTCTGCTAGTGAGAAAATACGGGATGCTTACATGCAGCGGAGCACCTTTCAGATATCGAAATTGTTGTAGCGTGTATTAAAAAAAAGCGTATGCGTGCACGAAAAAACGGGCAAGCTAGCTCCCTTCGAGCTTGAAATCAAAGGCTGAAGGTTATTAGCTCGACCCGACTCTTGCCCTTAAACTTGGAGTGTCCTCAAAGGGAACCATATCGCTTTTACTTATTTAATTGTCACCGGCGCAGTCTGTTTCTTCCAGTATTCGGGAATGTCCATATGGTATCGCCGCATTACCAAATTTGCTACCAGCCCGCTCCAGCCGGTTTGATGGGAAGCCCCCAGGCCCTGGCCGGTTTCACCGTGAAAATATTCATGGAATAGCAACAAGCCGCGCCAGTGCGGGTCGGTTTGATGGGGACTGTCCATTGAAAAAGCCGGAATGAGATCGGATTCATCTCGGCGGAAAATGTCCGCAAGCCGTTCGGCCAGCAGCGTAGCAGCATATTTGAGATTAATTTCGTAGCCGTTCAGGCACGGTGCCGCAAAAGTAAAGGCATCTCCCAGGTAGCGATGCATCTTTTCAATTGCCTGAACCAGTAAATAATTGGTTGGCATCCATACCGGCCCGCGCCAGTTCGAATTGCCGCCGAACAGCGCCGAGCTGGATTCACCCGGAACATACTGGATAAGGGTGTCGCCGATGTCGAGGATGTGCGCCGGATTCTCGCTTGCGGCATGGTCATGGTGCTTGGAGACGCTACGCACCCCGTGAGGGGATAAGAATTCTCCTTCATCAAAAATGCGCGGCAGCATTTTTACGAGCATGGAAGCAGTCACCAGCGACAATAAATGCTCGCCACGCTCATTGGTATGTACCGGGCAGGCGCATATGACGCTACCGTCAAACATGCCACCTTTATGTTCCCGGAGCAGGTCGTTAAAGCGCGCACAGTTGGCGAGCAATCGCGCATCCACCACCTCGCAGGCAAACAGAGGAATAATGCCGACCCAGGAAAACACGTCGATACGATTGACTGTCCCATCCGGATTGACCATGAGATCCTTGAAGAAGCCATCTGCATCGTCCCAGAGCGAGATTCCCGCGCCGGTGTGACCGGCAATCGTATTGCCAATCGCCAGGAACTGGTTGTAGCACTGGATAGCAATGTTCTCATAAGCGGGGTCTTCAACGGCAATTTCGAGTGCGATTACAGTGAGTTGCAATGAAAACATCGCCATCCAGCCGGTGGCATCGGCCTGCTTCAGCGAGTAACCGGGCGGCAACTGCTGAGAACGATCATAGACCGAGATGTTGTCCAGGCCAAGAAAACCCCCTTCAAATATGTTCATGCCGGTGGCATCCTTGCGGTTGATCCACCAGGAATGATTCATCAGCAGCTTGTGCAGTGTACGTTTGAGAAAAGCGGTATCGCCCTTGCCGCGTTGCACGCGCTCCGCGCGGAATACCTTGAGGGCGCTCATTGCCTGCACGGGAGGGTTCACATCATCAAATGCCCATTCGTAAGCGGGGATCTGGCCGTTGGGGTGCAGATAGTTTTCATGCAGCAGCAGCTCGATTTGTTCCTTGGCAAAATCTACATCGATGAGTGCAAGCGCCGCACAATGGAAAGCCAGGTCCCAGGCGGCGAACCAGGGGAATTCCCAGGTGTCCGGCATTGAAATCACATGGCTCGCCTTGAGATGGCGCCAATTATGGTTGCGGCCTTGTTTCCTCGATGGCGGTGGTGGTACCCGGTCGCCCTGTAGCCAGGTGGACACGTCATAATGAAAGAATTGCTTGTTCCATAC
>JBOIFK010000097.1:0-8116 GCA_050741585.1 Nitrosospira sp. | reverse complement strand
GGCTTATGCGGCTTGGCCCACAGCGTTGGCATCATTGTCATCGCGATTGGTGTGCAAACCGAAGGTGAGCAGAAGGCGCTGATAAGGCTGGGTTTTGATGGCGTAACGGGACCCGGCGTGAAATAATTCATTGTCCTGCTTCCTTGGCAGTTGTCGGATTCGATGAATCGAAGCGAAAAAGCAGTAAAGGTAGGACGTCAATAAGCGAAGTGCATTGCGCCGCATGAATTACGAATGCTCTCTCCTGGGATATTCATGTGGATATAACTTAAGATATTGCGCCGTATGAGAATTTTCTCAATGCCATCGTCATGCCTGAGGATACAATTGAATACGAAGATTGCCATACGGCGCTACGCCTTACCCATGCTTGACCATGCTCATGCCCGGGTTCGGGTTATTCGACCTCCATCTCGGAGCGCCAGATTCCCTTTCAAATCACAAACCCAGGACCCCATTTCAAACATTGCCGCGACGATCCACCGTCTTGCAATACTCAAACGTTGCATCTATAACTCCCTAAGGTCCTTACAACTTTCGAATAATTTATAAAAGGATAAATCATGGCTCCCTCCCATACATGGAATTTTTTCCGCGCAGGCGGTTTCGATCAGGTACAAATTGATAATGGCGCAGATTTATTGGCTTTAAAGGAGCTTGATCAGAAATTATGGGTCGCGCTGAGTTGCCCGACACGCGGTATCGAGTTCGACAATAAAACCCTCGATTTGATCGACCATGATGCGGATGCGCATGTGCATGCAAATGAGGTGCTGGCCGCTATCGCCTGGGCAGGTAGCTTGCTCAGGAACGCCGATTTACTGGTCAAAGGTTCGGATCGTGTGTCTCTGACAGAGATAGACGACAGCAGCGAAGAAGGGCAGCAGATACTTGTTTCAGCGCAATACATTCTGAAAAACCTGGGTAAAGCCGATGCGGCGGAGATTTCCCTGGCGGATATGGCTGACATCGAAAAGTTCGTGGCGGGTCTGGAGTTCAATGGCGATGGCGTGATCCACGCCGGCCAGATTGCAGAGGCGGGTCTGTGTGCCACTGTGGAAGACATAATCAAGTGCCGCGGCTCCGTCGCGGACATGAGCGGGAAAGCGGGCATCAACCAGGAAATCAGCGACCTGTTTTTTACCGAGGCCGCTGCCTATTCGGACTGGCAGGCCATAGGTGATAATGACGCGAGCATCAGGTTCCTGGGGGAAAAAACAAAAGCTGCCGCCGACGCATTCCACGCGATCAGGGACAAGGCCAGCGATTACTTCACGCGCTGCCAGCTGGCCGCCTATGATGCACGTGCCGCGGTCCCCTTAAGCCGTTCCGCAGAGGATTACCAGAATATCGCCGCGCAAACCTTATCGGCGCAAAACACCGATATCGCGATTTTTCCGCTGGCGACAGTGGAGCCGGACAAGCCTCTGCCCCTGATTTCGGGCATTAATCCCGCCTGGCAAAAGCAAGTCGACGCGCTGCGCGAACAGGTTATTCTGCCACTATTCGGCAACAAGGAGAACCTGCGCGTCTCGGAGTGGGCGGCGCTTTGTGACAAGTTTCTGGCATTTGACGCATGGCAGGCCGGCAAACCCGCCTGCAGTGCCGAGGGCCTTGGCGAGGCGCGCCTGCGCGAGATCCTGGGCAGCAGCCATAAGGAAGCAATCGATAACCTGATTCGCCAGGACAAGGCGGTGGAAAGCGAGGTGAAGGCAATCCGCTCGGTGGAAAGACTGTTGCGCTACAATCGCGATTTATTTACCCTGGTCAACAATTTCGTATCGTTCCGCAGCTTCTACACCGGAAGGGACAAAGCGATATTCCAGCTGGGTACGCTGTACCTGGATGGGCGCAGTTGCGACCTGTGTATCAGGATCGAGAATATCGGCAAGCACGCGGAGTTCGCCAATACGAGCGGCCTGTACCTGGCGTATTGCGATTGCGTGCGCAATGGCGGCGCGGAAAAAATGAGTATTGCCGCCGCATTTACCGCCGGGGATTCGGATTTCCTCATGGTGGGCCGGAACGGCATCTTCTACGACAGAAAAGGCCAGGACTGGGATGCCACCATCGTGCGCATCCTCGACCACCCGATCAGCATTCGCCAGGCATTCTGGTCGCCATACAAGAAGCTGATCAAGTTTATTAACGAGCAGCTACAAAAACTGGCCGCTTCCAAAGCCGCGGCGGCAGATCAGAAATTGATCAAGGCGGCCGTGGCGAGCGGCACGCCCGTCGCCGCCGGTACTCCTCCACCACCGCCCAAGCCCCCTTTCGATATTGGCAAGTTCGCCGGGATTTTTGCCGCGATAGGGTTGGCCTTCGGCGCGATCGGCGGCATCCTTGCTACACTTGTCGCCGGAATATTGGGATTGAAGTCCTGGCAAATTCCCCTTGCGATCATCGGCCTGATATTGCTGATTTCCGGTCCGGCCATGATCGTCGCCTGGTTCAAATTGAAGAAACGCAACCTGGGGCCGGTATTGGATGCGAATGGCTGGGCAATCAACGCACGAGCACGCATTAATATTTCGTTCGGGACGTCGCTGACTAAACTCGCCTACTTGCCGGAGGGTTCGCACCGGTCGCTGGTCGACCCCTTTGCGGATAAAAAAACAGTGTGGCCTTACTATGTGTTGATTGCAGGAATTATCGCCGCCCTGATTGGCCTATGGTACATGGGCTTTTTCGAAACGCCGCCACCCGGTAATTGAGCTTTTCCCGAATCCGTCGCGGATTCAACATCGTTCCGGCTTTCAGCAGAAAATCCTTATTTTCACCGGAGAATAGCCAATGAATATCGATGAACTCAAATCAGTCGCCAGGGCCATGGTCGCAAAACAGAAGGGCATTCTGGCGGCGGATGAAAGCAACCCGACGATCAAGAAACGCTTTGATTCGATCAAGCTGGAGTCAACCGAAGAACATCGCCGGCGATACCGCGAATTGCTGTTCACCACCGAAGGCATCGAACGCTACATCAGCGGCGTCATCCTTTTCGATGAAACATTGCGCCAGCGTTCCCGCGAGGGTATCCCCTTCGCCAAACTGCTATCGAACCGGGGAATCATCCCTGGCATCAAGGTGGATAAAGGCGCAAAAACGCTGGCCCTGTACCCTGCTGACAAGGTTACCGAGGGCTTGGACGGTCTGCGTGGACGGCTCGCAGAGTACAAACAGCTGGGTGCGAAATTCGCGAAGTGGCGGGCGGTGATTCAAATTGACGAGCATGATGTGCCGGCGGCATACGCGATGCGCGCAAATGCCCACGGTCTGGCGCGTTATGCCGCGCTCTGCCAGGAAACGGACATTGTACCGATCGTGGAACCGGAGGTGCTGATGGATGGCATCCACGGCATCGACCGCTGCGAAGCGGTTACGTCGCAAATGCTTGAAAACCTGTTCGTGGAGCTTGATGCTCACCGCGTGGTATTCGAGGGTATTTTACTCAAGCCGAATATGGTCATTCCGGGCATGAAGTGTACGAATCAGGCAAGCCCGCAACAAATTGCCGAAGCCTCGGTTCGCTGTTTACGCCGCTATGTGCCGGCGGCGGTTCCGGGGATTGTATTCTTATCCGGTGGCCAAAGCGCGGAAGACGCGACCGGTCACCTGAACGCCATGAATGCCATGGGGCCCCATCCCTGGGAGCTCAGTTTCTCTTACGGGCGTGCGCTCCAGGCACCGGTTCTTGCCGCCTGGGAAGGAAGAGAAAGCAATGCAGCCGCAGCGCAGAAAGCATTCTTCAAGCGGTGCCAATTGAACAGCTTCGCGCGCGAGGGCAGATACAACCGGGAAATGGAGCAGCGATGATAATGATCGGCCGATAGCCCGTCTGGACCGATAAACATGATGATGCGCAATGCGAAGCCGGTTTGTATGACCAGCTGAACAAGCACGCAAGCACGCTGCCGGAAAAGGTGCCAGCAGATAAGCGGATATCCCTGGACCGGGTTGTTTCGCGTGGGTAACCGGCTTACTCCGACTGTTCCTTTTTTTTCAAATGAATATAAGCCCGTCCAGCGGCGTCACCGGCTTCTTTCGCATTTCCCTTGTTCGCTTCGCTGATCGCTTTGGCCATTTCTTCAAAGGTTGCTTCATCGTGCTCGGCCTTCGGATGCTCTCCGTATATTGATACATTGGGATGCGCATAAGGATGCTCTCTATTCTGTTCGATAAGCTGCTTCCGGGCCTCTTCGGTATGGCGGGCCACGTCTTTTGCATTGCCCTTCCTGGCGCTCTCCATCGCCTTCCTCAAATATTGTTCCGCCCGGATTTCATGATCTTCCTGTGCGCAACCCATTCCGGAACTTCCGCCAAAACAGATCAAACCCGTCAATAGACTATAAGTGAATGTTTTCATTGAACTTCTCCAATACAGCCTGTTCCCTGTACATTTTGCTATGGATGCCGGGATTCCTGCGCGGCCGGAACCATCACGGGCCGCCGATATGGGAATGACTCCCAGTGAGAACTGCGGCCACTCCATCCCTGCCCAACCGCCGGCTCAGGTTAATGCTTCTGATATCGCCCGATCAGTTCGGCATGGGCAATAACGTGGCCTTCCATCGCTTTCTCCAGGGCTGCCTTGGTAGGCTGCTTCAGATCCGGCAATACCGTATCCAGCGCATAGAGTTTATGGAAATAGCGGTGACTGCCCACAGGCGGACATGGTCCGCCATAGCCGGTACGCTGCCAGTCATTCAACCCCTCCAGGGTTCCTGCCGGAAGCCCTGTTGCTGCAATACCCTCGGTCAAACCGCCGGTATTGGCTGGAATGTTATACAAAACCCAGTGCACCCAGGTTCTTTCAGGCGCGGCGGGATCAGGGGCATCGGGATCATCGATGATTAAAACCAGGCTTTTCGTGCCCTCGGGGACGTCTGCCCAGAAAAGTTCCGGTGAGATGTCGTGACCGTCGCAAGTATGACGGGCGGGAATAACGCCATTGTGAGGGAAGGATGATGACGTAATGCTCATGGACATAATGATTCTCTCCTTATTATCCTTATCGTTGCGCAAATCTGCATGAACCGTTCCAACCGCCATGCAGTTGACGGCAGCTCCGGCCAGTACGACAACGCGTATCCACTGTTTGCAACGTGCCCCGGTTTCCATCGGTCACGCTCCGCGACTGATATTTCTTCCGGTATGTCTCAAGGGATTCAACATGATCAGGCTCCTGGCATGAGAATCGTTAGCACATCAAAAATCCGCGGCCAACAGAATTTGTGATGTAGCGTCAAATGGCGCTTGCATGGTTCCGGCCCCAGCATCTGGACGGCTTTCCATCTCTGTCTGTCAACCGGACGCAAAGGAAACCAGCGGTAATGCTCTGCCACGGTTAATGACGCTGCTTCGTTTCCTTCTGACGCTGAACCCTTACCAGCTTGACAATCGCCAGGAATTCTTCCGACAGCAGTTCCAATAAATCATCAAGCGCCAGAATACCTGCCAGCATACCATTTTCATCCACGATCGGTAGCCGCCTTACCGCCTTGCTGCGCATATATTGAACTGTCTCGAATACACCCGCGCTTTCTTTTACCGTGACCAGTTCCGGCACCATGATATCGCCCACGGTGATCACCGTTGGATCGAGGCCGGTCGCCATGATTTCCACGACGAGGTCGCGGTCGGTGACAATTCCGACCGGGATCCGGGCACCATCGCGCTCTTCGACCACCAGCACATCACCGACATGATGCTCGCGCATCAGTTGGGCCGCATCCAGAATGGTCGCGTCGCGCTGCAGAATCACCACATCGCGGTTACAAATTTCACCGACAGGCATCGTGACCTCCATTTTGATTAAATTTCATCAGCAAAGTGCACTTCAATCCTTGGCAACTGTTTTGACGAGTGGCAAAAAGCGAAAATCCCATTAACGCGCCCAATTGACGCGTAGCAGATACTCCTGGGGGTTGTAATGAAATTCCAGATCGCCTTGATACGCATCATGTATTGCTTTACCGATGCCTCGCGCAAGATGGATATCGGTCGTTGTTACCAGCGTTGCATCATCTTTTTCTTCGATTTCCATGATGCGCTTAAGCGGGTGTTCGGCCCGCTCGCGTTTCTCCACGTTGCGGGCGATATGGATGATTTCTTCGCGATGGGTCAAAAAAAAGGGTCCCCGCAAAGTGAGGAAACCGGCAGGGTAATGATCGTGTATGCGGTGGCAGGCAGGACAAGTATCCTGATGCGCATCAACGGCAGCTTCCAGCCACTGCCAGCGTCCTTCGTGAAACACTGCGCCGCACTGCGGGCAGACTGTCGGCTCCTGCGGCTTGCGGCCAGCCTTGTAGGCATCGTGCACGCGCTCCTCGAAGAGGTTGTCATCGCGAGAAATGTGGCGGAAGCCGGCGGGCTTGCCTTGTTTACCCATGGCAAAACTCCTGTGATGAAAAATATGGCCCGCACGGCGTGATCACTTCCCCCCGCCGGCCTTCTGCTTCAGCAGACTGGAGAATTCCTGGTAGGGAGCCCTGTTGGTTATCGAATGGCGGCGGCCGGCAAGTCAACATTCATTCGGGGCAGGTGCTCCCCCACCCCAGGACACCTCGAAAGCAGCCGTCACCATTGATCATTCTCTTAACAGAGAATGATCAACCTGCAGCGGCCGTTTGTCTCAGCGCATGGAAAATGTTGCCCACGCTATTTAACTTCAATCTGCTTTGACGTTTTTCCGCTTTTCTTCGGCAGCGTCAGCTCCAGCGTGCCGTTTTGATACTTGGCTTGGGCCTTGGTTTCATCCACGTCGCTGCTCAGACTGAAGCTCCGGTAAGCCGATCCCTGGTGGCATTCCCGGCAAATGACCCTCTCCCCTTTCTTTTCTTCTTTTTCCTGCTTGGTTTCGGCGCTGATCGAAACCCGGTTGCCATCTATCTGTACCTTGACATCCTCTTTCTTTACCCCCGGGATTTCCGCACGCACGGTATAAGCCGTATCGTTTTCGGATAGATCCATCTTGATCGTGGGAGCGTTTTCCATTTCCATGGAGAATGGACGCATCCCAAAGTTCTTGAACCAGTCATCGATGTTGTAAAACGGGTCGATGCGGGAGAGATCACCGAAAACCGGGGAACGCCGAACAATATTATTTGACATGGTATTTTCTCCTTTGAAGTAATAAAAATTGCTCTAACGGCATGACTGACATTTCACGCGGATGGTGCGTCAATCGCGAAAACGACGGATCCAGGTTCCCTTACGCCATGGCACACCATCTACTCGGGCATGCTGTCCATGCTATCTATTCCGGGCATGCCTCCCATTTCCGACTCTGCCTCCAGCCAATCCCGTGCTTTATCAAAGCCATTCAAGCCGCGCCGTTCGGGTCGGTAATAGGCGGCCGTGGAGATCGTCTGGTAGCCATTTCTTCGCTCTCTGACTTCCTGCTCGACCTGCTGAGGTGCTTGCGCCTCATTGATCGGCCTGGCAGCACTTTTCCTGGCAGCTACGTTAAGCTCGCCTTTATTTCCACTATTGGGTTTACTTGATGATTTGCTGGACAAAATATGACCTTTCCCTTTCAAATGTGAGTTGAACATTTATGCATATGCCCTGGCCTCGATCCGCCATGCATTAGCATTGCCAGAAATTCAAAGGCTTATTTTTCATACTTCATAAGAACACTTCTGTTCGCTTGCGTACATAAAAATCAGGATTCCGGCAAAATATTGCAGCTGCCAAATATCCCACCAGATAATCATTAGGCGGTTCTCCGAGCCTAATGGATTATCTGGGCTCAATACTTGTCTTTGCAGACTCCCGGGCAATCCGCCCCACCGCGTTTGGGGTCACAATCGTCATCAGGGTCGTCCACACAAGTTGCGCCGCGGGGGCATTGAATTCCTGCAATTCCTCCGCATGCTTGTGATTCAGACTTCTTGCACTCGCCCTCGTGTTCGACGGAGATTCCAGCCGCCGCTGCGGTGCATGCATTCCCGTAGGTTTTGCCATCGCAACCACAAACAGGCCGGAATTCCCTGGTGCAAATGGCGGGCTTGGTCTTGCACATGCCTTGTGCGTCCGGCACCTTGCATTTACCGGTGCCAAAATCACAATACTGTTGCGCATCAGGACAGGCTGTTCCGGCGATGCCCCCACAGGT
>JBOIFK010000096.1:0-15618 GCA_050741585.1 Nitrosospira sp. | reverse complement strand
GTCTGCTATACCTACGCCGAAAAATATGAAAAACGCCGCCAGGAACTCGCCGGCAAAGAGAATGATCTGGATGCGCGGCTGAAGTATGTACGCGGACTGAATGAAGATTCGGAAAAAATGAATCAGGAACTCAATACTCGCGTTGCACAGATCTCCAAGCGCACGGATGCGATTGTCGCGCAGATCAGTCAAGGCACCATTTCCCAGCAGGAACTGGAAAAAGAAAGGGAAGCGTTGCTCAAGGCAGAGAACGCAGCGAAAGACCAGGTTGCGCTTGAAAAATCCTCGTTGGAGGACATGAAGCGTTTTCAGGCCGAGCAAGTACGCAAGACCGGCGCAGATAGTGAGGCGCATGCCGAACTCGATGCCGAGATCAGGAAACAGGAACGCCTGCTCGCGGAGACACGAAGCGCCACCAGTGCGCTTGCTTCACAACGCCAGAGAATATGAATATAGATCAATCCCCGGCCGGGAATAGGGAAGATGAGGATCCGGATAGTGGCAGACATCAGATCAATGGCAATGCTGGCGGTTTTAACGTCCGCGCTATGCGCCTGCACGGTTATGCAGCTCAAAAGGGATGTGGCGCAAGATGAAGCACGCGTAGCGGGCAAGGAAGGAGAACTCAAAACCGAAGAGGTGCGGCAGGCCCAGCTACGCGAGGAAATCGCTCAGTTGCAGGAGGATCTGGCGACTCGGCAGGTATCGCTGGACGATCTGCAGGCACGGCTGGCACAACTGCAGCGGGCAAACGCAAATACGCCAGATGTCACCAAAGAACAACGAGCGCTCAAGCAGCGGCGTGAAGTGAAATTGAAGTCGCATCAGAAGGAATTGATCAAGATCCAGCAGAGCGACGCGACTATCGCGGAAAAGAAAAAAAAGCTGGAGCACCTCAAGGAAGAAATCAGGAAATCCCTGAATCTTCTGATGCACTCCTGAGCTGCGTGCTGGCATGGCGCCCATCAACATTGGTACGGGAGCCGCCATACTGGCGGTGATAGTTGCCTTCCTCGGCGGCTACCTGTTCAAGGCCCTCCCGCCCTGGTCTGACGCCGAAGATATGCCGGCAAGCATGCAGCGGCCTCAGGTGAACGGGCCTGCGATAAGGCGCTATGCCGAAGCGCTTGCTCGTATTGAGCAGCACGCGGTGTTTTCAACTCCCACCGGAAATTTTCAAGCCATGGTCGCCACTTCTTTAAAAGCTTATCTCGCGCAAAAAGACCCCTATTCGGATTTTCTGACGCGGAAAGAATATGAGAAATTCAAGTCGGCCGGTAGCGAGAATTACGTTGGCATCGGCCTTGAAGTTGAGAAGCGCCGCAATGGCGATATTATCTGCTATCCGCTTCAGAATGGATCCGCTGCTACGGCAGGAATCAAGCCAGGCGAGCGTCTGCTGGCGCTCGACGGCATTTCCATCCGGGGAAAATCGCTTCCCGCCATCGTCGCCCTGGCAAGCGGCAAAGCGGGAACTGCCGTTGTGGTCGAGCTTGCAGATCTTTCCGGGAGTCGCAGGCAGGTCACCGTTACCCGATCAACGACTGTCGGTCCCGCCGTATCCGAGTATACGTTTCGCTCCGCGCGTATTATCAGACTGGCGGCCTTTACGCCCAGCACCAGGCAGGAGCTTGACTACCTGGTTTCGAACTGGCGCAAGGATAACCCCATCATTATTGATTTACGAGGCTGCGGCGGCGGAGATTTTTATGCGGCGGTGAATTCCGCAATGCTCTTCCTCGAGAAAGGCGAGCCGATCATCTCGGTCAGCGGGCGCTCCGGGGCGAGATCGTATTCAGCTACGGTAACACGGCAGCCCCCCGGACAGCGCGTCTATCTGTGGCAGGACGAATTTACCGCCAGTGCCGCGGAAATATTTATCGCTGCTTTAACAGACAATGCGCGTGGTACGTCGATCGGAAGAACAACCGCCGGAAAGGGAACCCGGCAGGACATTATTGAACTGACGGATGGCGGTGTCCTGATTCTGACGACGGGATACCTGATCACTCCCCATGGCGTACGGTTTGAAGGCACGGGGCTGGCACCCATGCGCCCGGTTGAGGGGAGTACCGATGATACGGAGGCATTCCTTGACAAAACCGCCGCCCCAATCCATTAGGCCATTAGGGCAGGATGGCGCGACTGGCCCGTGTTTTATTACTCGGGCTGGGCCTGACGGGTGAAATGCCAATTTGGAGTCGACCGTGGAAAACGATGAACTGATCGGCAGGATAATTCATGGCAGCTACTCCATTGCCTCCAAACTCGGCGAGGGCGCGATGGGGCGGGTCTATCTCGCCGAGAATGCCCTGGTCCAGGACAAAAAGTATGCAATAAAAGTTCTTAAGCGGGAGTTGACCCGCAGCCCGAACTTCAAGCAGCAATTTTACGAAGAGGCCGCGCACCAGGCGCAGCTTTCTCATCCCAATATCGTTCAGATGTATGACTATTTTCAGGAAGGCGAAGACTATTTTCTGGTTCTCGAATATGTCGATGGCCGTTCTCTGGCCGACAGGATTGATGCCCTAGGTGGACCGATGGCCGAGAAGGAGGCCTTGCACATCTTCAAGGGCGTCCTGGCAGGACTCAATTGTGCACACGAGAAAGCAATCCTGCACCGCGACATAAAGGCGCCCAATGTGATGGTCGACACCAGCAACAGGGCGCTGTTGACCGATTTTGGCATTGCGCGGCAGGCTGGCGATGAAAGCGCCGCCAATATCGGGCGTGTGATTGGCACACCGGAATACATGAGCCCCGAACAATTCGAAAATTCGGACAAAATCGACCACCGGTCGGACGTCTATTCGGCGGGAATCCTTTTATTCGAGATGCTGACCGGCCGTTTGCCATTTAAGGATGCTTCCCGGGAAGCGCTTAAACAGCAACATATTGCCACCCCCACCCCCAATCCCCGCATTATCAATTCAAAGATCAAAAAAGCCCTTGCCGACATCGTATTGAAAGCAACACAGAAGGATCCGGACGTCCGGTTTCAAGGCTGCCTCGCCTTTCTCAAGGCGATCGAGTCCTACGAGCGTGGCAGGAATTGGAAAATCTGGGTATTGAGCTTATCCATCATACTGGCAGCGGGGACCTGGTATTTCGTACAGAACCTGAAAGCGGTGCGTAGCCTGGCGACCTTGGCAACCGATAACTATGCGTTGTTATGCCGCGAGGCTGAAACTTTAAAAAGAAAGGAAACGGGTTTGCGCATTGCAGCGGAAACGGGCGATGCGGAAATGGTGGAAGCATTTTCGAAGCATGTGTCAGACCATAATGCGAATATCGAGAAATTCCTTGGGGACTATGCCGGTGCTTTTCGTGAGTTATCGACATTCAGGGATAGCACGGCTTATAAGGTATTCAGCGAGCGCGAACAAATCGGTGAAGCAGAGGAGGCGAAGTATGAGCAGGCGGATGAATCGGAACGGGCAAGATTCTGGCAACTGACCGGCGACGACTATGAAGAATTCCGGAAAACCGGACAAAACCCCGATAGGGGAAAGATGCTGGAAAAGTGTCCGCCTTAGTCCGATATCCGCAGCGCAAAACCCGACACACTGCATGCATATTTTGGCGATTAGAGAAAGAGAGAGCGGTAAAACGGGTTATCCCCCGCAATCTGGCGAAATACCGTCTTGACTGAGGGTTCCTGTTCTAAAAAAGGAGATCTGAAAATGGAGCTACGGGTGGAAAGGACGGATTTTTCTGAAAATAGTACGATTGGCAAGCTATACGTGGACGGCCAGTTTGAATGCTACACTTTGGAAGATAAAGTCAGACCGGTCAAGATCAAGGGAAAGACAGCCATTCCCGAGGGACGCTATGAAGTCATTATTAACCACTCGCAGCGGTTTAATCGCCTGCTTCCGCTTTTTCTGAACGTGCCCGACTTTGTGGGCGTCCGGATACATCCCGGCAATACGGCCGCGGATACGGAGGGATGTATCTTGGTGGGCGAGACGAAAGAAGAAGGGTTCATAGGGCAAAGTAAATTGGCTTTTGAACGTCTTTTCAATGAGTTGAAGGCCGCTTCCGAGACCGAAAAGATATTTATGGAAATAGGATAGTACTATCTGGCAATGTTGAGCCTCTTGAAAATACTGCGCCCCGGCTTCTCTGTTACATTGCTCTCCGTGCTCTTTATGCCGTTCGTGCACCTGGCCGCGCTTGCCCAAACGGAAGCGGGAGCGATTCCGTTCATGCACGAGAAAACATATGTCTTGCCGTCTGGCAAGAGGGTTGCTGTGACGTTCCGGGAGCGTCCATGCGGGGGCAACGGCGAGTGCGGCGAAGCCGATGCGGGTATGTGGGGCATGGATGGAGGTATTCCACGGCTTATCACTGAAGTTTTCCTGGTTTCCATCGACAACAGGGAATTCGTCATTCCCGAGAAATTCTATAAGGATCTTACCAATACTTATCATCTGGACGTTTTTGAACAAAAGACACGTATTGTTATCGAGCTCAAAGGCGGGGAAGCTGCAGGCGCTTATACGGCGCACTTTACACTGGGTGGCATGTGCGGGTTCGAGCGCAAGGTCTGCGGCGAGGTGTGTAAGGAAATCTGGGAGCGGACCACCTGGTCCAACTCATTCGCCTATGAAGCTGAAGCAGGATGCGAAAGTAGCATTCAATGAGTGCCGATAAAGCTCTGCAAAGGAAAGCGCATGATCCTGGATCAGAGCGCTGACCACTCATTTATTCACTTTAGTGCTATGATTCACGAAGGTTTCTTGCCCCGCTTGTCTTCCATCTTTTGATGAATTCGCTACAGTTGACGGATTTAGGATGACTCCGGTATTCGATGCACTTTCACGTGCTTTTCGCGATTTGTTCCGGTTTCAGGTCTTGTGGATCGTGGTCTGGCCAATCCTGGCGGCAAGCCTGCTCTGGGTGATCCTGGGCGTGGTTTTCTGGAGCACTTTTTCCGAGTGGATCGCAAGCGGCCTCACGGCGATTGGCATTCAGACCTGGCTCGAAGATGTGGAGCCGAGATGGATTGCGTATGGGATTCAGGGCGTGGCGCATCTGATTCTTTTTGTGCCGCTCGTTTTTGTGACCGCGCTGGTGATTACCGCCTTGTTCGCCATGCCTGCATTGATTCATCTGGTGGCCAGCCGCGATTATTCACCGCTTGAATATAAAAACGGCGGTGGCGTTGGCGGCAGCGTGGTCAACGCCCTGCTGGCTATCGGAATCTTCGTTGCCATATGGCTGGTGACGCTTCCCCTGTGGTTGGTCGGCGTGGGTGCGGCCGTACCATTTGTTGCCGTGGCGTATTTGAATCAGCGCCTGTTTCGTTATGATGCGCTGGCGGAACATGCCAGCCGTGAAGAAATGCAGACGTTATTTTCGGCCTGCCGGCCATCGCTGTGGGGCCTTGGCCTACTGACCGGCCTGCTGCAATTTATACCGCTTCTGAATTTGTTTGCGCCTGTACTGGCGGCGCTGGCTTTCATTCATTTCGGCCTGGCGCGCCTGGCGGAACTTCGTCATCCGCCACATTAGGTATGGCCAGTTCAAATTTTTCCTTTCGGCCAATGTCAATACAGTCAGGGAATCAGCTTTACGTTCTCTTGGCTTATTCTTGGCTTATAAATGTTAACCTGTTATGTAACAATACTTCTGACGCGCCACATTGAAGCACTACTGGGGGGGAAATAGCCATGCGATTCCGTACGTTTCATTTTACGATGCTGGGATTGGTGGTAACGGCTGGCAGTATTGCTGCCACTGCTGTATTTGCCCAGACCGCTCAGATTGGCGAGAACGCTTCGTCCACGATATCCGGCGCGGCCCCTCATAAGCACGACGTCCAACCGGCCCGGGAAGCTCAGGCGAATCCCAATGCTCAAACCGCGCCCCGGCTGCTGAACCTTGGCTCCCACACGTTTCCGGTCAGTACGCGGAACAAACTAGCCCAGCAATACGTCAACCAGGGGCTGAATCTCTCGTACGCATTCAACCATGCCGAGGCGGGCCGCGCATTCCACGAGGCGGCGCGGCTTGATCCCCCTCTTGCGATAGCGTACTGGGGGCAGGCGCTTGTCCTTGGTCCCAATATCAACGCGCCAATGGAACCGGAAGACGAGGCACCGGCTCTGGAGTTGGTGCAAAAAGCCGTCTCGCTCATGACGAAAGCATCGCCACGCGAGCGTGCGCTGATCAGTGCGCTTGAAAAGCGTTATACGGGGAACCCCGAGCAGCGTAAGGCGAACGATGAGGCTTACGCGAATGCCATGCGGGAAGTGCATATGCGCTTTCCGGATGACCTCGACATCGCGATACTCTATGTCGAGTCGATGATGGATCGCAACGCCTGGGGGTACTGGATGCGAGATGGTTATCCGCTTGAAGGGACCGCTGAAATCGTCGCGCTTACCGAGGAGGTAATGCGGCGTAATCCAGAACATCCGGGTGCCGTGCACTTCTACATCCACCTTGTTGAGCCGACGAGTACGCCCGAGCGGGCGGAAAAGGCGGCCGATACCTTGCTTACCCTGATGCCGGCGGCAGGGCATGCGGTACACATGCCATCCCACATCTATCAGCGGATAGGCAGATATGCCGATGCAATAAAGAGTAATCAGCTCGCCATTGCGGCTGACGAGGAGTATCTGTCACACCGCCATGCGCAGGGGATGTACCCTATCATGTATAGCCCCCACAATATTCATTTTCTCTGGTTTGCAGCTACGTCCGATGGACAAAGCCGGCTTGCAATTGAATCGGCACGGAAAGTGGCCGGCACCATCGACGATGCGACCCTGGAAGCGGTGCCGGGGGCAGGGGTGTTCCGCGGCGTACCGTATTGGGCGTTTGCCAGGTTCGGAAAATGGAATGAGATTCTCCAGGAGCCAGCACCGCCATCCACCAATGCGTTTCTGCAGGGCAGTTGGCACTATGTGCGCGGCCTGGCGTTTACCGCGACCAGGCAGTTGCAGCAGGCCGAACGGGAGCTCGCAGCGCTGCGCGAGATCATGAAGAGCGGGTCGCTGGATTGGACACTCATGTCGCAAAATACTGCACGCGCCGTGCTGAGCATTGGTCCTGAAGTACTTGCCGGCGAGATTGCCGCTGCCCGTGGGCAGTTTGACTCTGCCATCGCAAATCTGGAGCGGGCAGTCCGCCTTGAGGATGCCCTGGTTTATACCGAGCCTTCGGAATGGCAGTCTCCCCCAAGGCTGGCGCTGGGTGCCATCCTGATGGAATCGGGACGTCCAGCCGAGGCGGAGACAGTATATTGGGAAGATCTGCGGAGAAATCGTAACAGCGGCTGGGCGCTTTATGGTCTATTGCAGGCGCTACGTGCGCAAAAGAAGGACGATCGAGCCGCGCTGATCGAGGCGCGTTTCAAGAAGGCATGGGCCCGGGCCGACGTGGAGCTTAATGCTTCGCGTTTTGGATGTATTGCAGCCCCGACAGGGACAGCAGCACCATAGCATGCTCGGCGAAAAGTAGCAGACGAAGTCATGAAGAAAGAACAGTTAGCGGCGGAACCTCTGATATGTACGATCGGACACTCAACACATCCGCTGGATGGTTTTATCAGCTTATTGAAAACAAATGAGGTCACACATGTCCTTGACGTGCGCACCGTGCCGCGTTCCCGGCAAAATCCGCAGTTCAACAAGGAAACATTGCCAGACGCTCTCCGGATGGCCGGCATCAAATATACACATTTGCCAGGCCTGGGCGGACTGCGGCACGCTCATAAGGATTCGATCAACGGAGGCTGGCGCAATGCGTCTTTTCGCGGATATGCCGATTATATGCAAACGCCGGAATTTGCATCGAACGTGCAGGGGGTCATGGAACTTGCCGCGCACGAGCGCTGTGCGCTGATGTGCGCTGAAGCGGTGCCGTGGCGTTGCCATCGTTCGTTGATCGCCGATGCGCTTACCCTGCGCGGCGCACGGGTGGAGGACATCATCAATGGCCGGGGACGGAGGTTGCACGTGATGACGCCGTGGGCACGCGCGGATGGATTGAAGATCAGTTATCCTCCGGAAGCGACAGGGGACACTGTTGATAAATAGATATAACCGAAGTATTCCCCGCATTGCGGGCATCGAATTGCTGGCAGCCCAAGCTAATCATCCTGAACGTCTACAGAAAGGAGCGCGACTATGAAAATCTTCTGGGCAGCACTTATCGGCCTTGCCGCACTGGGTTCGCAGTCCGTCATGGCATATGACGAAAGTTTATTGAGACCGTACGCAAAGGAGCATAGCCAATCGAGGCAACGCGGGCAGGAAAATAACCAGCCGAAGCCGTGGGAAAAAAGGCCGTGGGAACAGCAGAAAGAGCAGAAAGCCACGGATGTCGAGAAAAAAACGCAAAAAGAGCGGTTTGAGCAACAGATGAACGCCCGCCATGGGCTTGGCGACCAGAATCAGGCGAAGCAGCCTCAGAACAAATGGCAGAATAAATGGGAGAAGCACCGGATGGAAGGCGACCGGTTCAATCGTACAGGATTGCCGCCGAGGTAATGCAGCCGGATCGAACGAATGCAAGCCGGGGATGTGACGGTTGCCCATCCAATAGTCCTTTTTTACATCAGGAAGATACCCAAAGGCTACACAAAGGACTGCCCAAAAGATTCTCCCGATTGTCTAGCAGCCTGTCGGGCTTGAAGGAAATCGGCTGCAAAAGCGTCTGGACGGTGCATATTGCACCGCTTTTTCGACCAATAGAACAACTATTGGCCTTCAAAATCGTTAAGATCTGTCCTCGCCCAGTCACTTTTCGCATCGATCTTTCAAGCCCGACAGGCTGCTAGGGAGTTGCATTCTCCGGTATACTTAAACCAAGATGCCCGACACCCTTCTGATTATTACTGCTGCCGCCATCCTGCTTGTGACCATGGCTTTTCTTGTGATCAGGCTTGGTATGCTTTCGACATTGGTGCGCGAGTTGCTGGCGCAGCAGGCGAGGATAATGGAAGACAAGCACCGCGATATGCTCAAGGATTTGCATGAGGGACTGGCAAGGCAGGGTGACCGCCTATCCGAAGCGCTTGGCAAGAGTTCCGAACAGTTGCGCGGAACGGTGGAAACACGGTTGGACCAGATCAGCGGCCATGTCACCGAACGCCTTGACGAAGGATTCAAGAAAACCAACGAGACTTTTAGCAGCGTGATGACGCGGCTAGCCACCATTGACGAGGCACAAAAAAAAATAGACAGTCTTACCACCAACATGGTCAGCCTGCAGGAACTTCTCGGCGACAAACGTTCGCGTGGCGCATTTGGCGAAGTGCAGTTGGAAGCATTGGTGCGTAATATATTACCTGCGGCCGCGTATACCATGCAGCACACCCTTTCCAACGGTAACCGCGTTGATTGTGTGTTGCGGCTGCCGCCACCGACAGGCATGGTGGCGGTCGATTCCAAATTCCCGCTGGAAAATTTTCATCGCATGTTCGATCGCCATGCGGATGATGCCAGCCGGGCATTGGCGCAAAAACAATTCAAGGCGGACGTAAAAAAACACGTTGATGACATCGCCGGCAAATATGTCCTACCGCCGGAAACCTGTGACGGCGCGGTGATGTTCGTCCCGGCTGAAGCGGTTTTTGCCGAAATTCATGCTTATCATTACGACGTCGTCGATTACGCCATGCAGAAGCAGGTATGGATAGTTTCACCCACCACCCTGATGGCAGTGCTGAATACTGCGCGCGCGGTACTGAAGAATATGGAAACCCGCGAGCAGGTGCATATCATCAAGCATGAGCTCTCCAGGCTGGGAAAGGAATTTGCGCGCTTCGACGAGCGCATGAAGAAGCTTGCCGACCATATCCGTCTGGCCAGTCAGGATGTAGAAGACGTACATATTTCCAGCCGTAAGATCAGCCAGCGCTTCGCCCGGATCGATGCGGTGGAATTGGATGATGCTTCACAGGTAAAAAGCAGCAATGTGCTGGAATCCGGCGAGGATTGACTCCTAAGCCAACGAACCTATGAATCTTGCGAAGGGAATAACCATTTGCGTTGCCGCCTTTCGCACATCCCATCCCACCAAGCCGACACGCCCGCGGGGGATTTATTCAGAGATTCCTTGATGTCCTGGAACTTCAAAACCTGGTATCGTCACCGCATCCTTGAAAACGAATCCATTCCTGACGATCTCTGGCAAAAAGCGGTCGCACGGCTGCGATTCCTGCATGGCCTGAGCCCGATCGAGCTAAAGCGGTTACGCGAGTACGTTACCTTGTTTCTTCATGCCAAACAAATAAGCGGGGCGCATGGACTGGTGATCACCGGTGAAATGCATGTAATGATCGCAGCGCAGGCATGTATCCTGATCCTGAATCTCGGCCTGGATTATTACGACGGATGGGTAGAAATCATTGTTTACCCGGGTGAATTCATCCGCGACTACGAATATGCCGACGAGGATGGTGTGGTGCATCGCGCGCGAGAGCCGGTGTCGGGTGAATCCTGGTTGGGTGGGCCCGTGATCCTCTCCTGGGAAGATACCACTGCGGCTGAGGCGGGCCTAGGCTACAACGTAGTCATCCACGAATTCGCCCACAAACTGGATATGCTCAATGGCGACGCCAATGGGTTCCCGCCATTGCATGCGGACATGAGCCAGCAATCATGGAGCGAGGCATTCAGTGAAGCCTATGCCACTTTCTGCCCGCACGTGGATGCGGATGAGCCAACGGTCATCGATCCTTACGCAGCCGAGAATCCCGCGGAGTTTTTCGCTGTAATGAGCGAGGCGTTTTTTGAGATGCCAATGGTTGTAAAGTGGCATTTTCCGGAAGTGTATGAACAATTGGCACTATTTTATCGGCAAGACCCGGCCCAACGGTGGATCAATTGAACGGATATTTTATCAGCGGCGACATTGGCGGCACCAAGACGTTACTGCAGGCGGTGGAGTCGAGAGAGGGCAACATGCGGATTCGCCACGAACACCGCTACTCCAGCCGTGCCTACCTCAGTTTTTCCGATGTACTCAGGGATTTTCTGGGCGAGGCCGCCAAGGCCGGCATGGATAATAACCCGGCGGCCGCCTGTTTCGCAGTGGCGGGGCCCATTGCCCAACAGAGGGCAACACTGACCAATCTGCCATGGGTGATGGATAGCGCGGTAATTGCCACGGAATTTTCCATTCCCGCCGTTAAGCTCATCAATGATTTCGCAGCAGTGGCATTAAGTATTGAAGCCCTATCTGCAGGGGATCTGATAACGCTGCAGGCAGGAAAGCCTCATCCCAGGGGGCGGCGCGTGGCGCTTGGCGCGGGCACTGGCATGGGTGTGGCCTGGCTGATATGGCAGGAAGATCGGTATACACCGTTATCCAGCGAGGCGGGGCATATGGATTTTGCTCCCGCGGATGAACTGCAAGCCGGGTTACTCCAATATCTAAGGGAGAAATTTGGCCATGTATCGGTCGAGCGGATATTGTCCGGGCCGGGGTTGACGAATATTTTTAATTTTCTTTCTGAGTCCCATTTCCCCGACGTTTCCGAGGCTGATCGGAGCAATCCTTCCAGCTTAGCCCGAATACGGCTGGACGACGATGGCGCGGCGCAAGTGGCGGATCTTGCTTTTAATCAGAAACATCCCATTGCAGTGAAAGCGATGGATTTATTTGTTGAAATTTACGGCGCTTATGCCGGGAACCTGGCACTGGCGGGACTGAGCCGTAACGGCGTGTATGTGGCTGGAGGCATTGCGCCCAAGATCATCGACAAATTACGGGAAGGCGGCTTCATGAAAGCGTTTTGCGATAAAGGGCGTTTTTCCTCGCTGATGGAGGAGATTCCTGTGCATGTCGTCATGAATCCGAAAACCGGGTTGCTGGGCGCCACGCAGGAATCGCGGCGGATGCTGCTGAAAAATGGTTAGATTAACGCCTTGCTGACATTAATCTAGTCGTCTTTTCGCCCGGCTTCTGATGACTATTCGAAACGGTTCTCTGTTCCGTTATGGAATACAATTTCCCCGGCAAAGTCAGCCTGGCTTCCCGTCAACCCGCTGTCGCCAGTAAAGCGGCGCATAGCGGCCTGCCCAGAGAGTAAAGCAGATCAGCCAGGCTAATCCCGCCAGCAGGTATAAACTGGGAGCCAGGCTGGCGGCGGCGGGCAGGAGATCAGGCAGTATCCGGAATAAAGCTGCGGTCTGAAACCCCATAAACAGCAGCCAGCTGAGTTTGTCTAGCACCAGCGGATGTCCCGAATGCCCGAGCGTGACGCGCGAAGCCATGCCGAGCACCATGCTGGCGAAATATCCGATTGCAAGCGCATGCAGCGGTGCATGGCCAAATATCACTAGCTTCCCGCCACTCGCAAAGAACACCAGGCTCTGTGTCCCATAAAGCAGCATCGACAGCCCCAGCCAGGCAAATGCGATATGCAGCACCGCCAGGAGATGGATACGGAAGCTACGCAATAATCCCCAGGTGAACGACAAGTAAAAAGCGCAGGCGGCCAGCGGCAGATCAAACACCCACAGGTATGAGAATGCCGCTCCCCATGACTGCAATAGTCCGTGACCTGCGGAACAGGCAAGCATCAGCCAGAGTATCCAGTATGGTCTTACCAGGACATAATTCTCAAGCACCCGGCTGGAGAAAAATGGAATCATGCGGTGGCTCACGGTCATGACAATCGGCAGCAGAAAAAACCAGATGCCGGCGATGCGGGAGAAATCCAGCAACGCCGTGTTCTCCGTCAGCAACCACAGCAGATAAGCGGCGATTCCCAGCCATCCGGATACGAGCGCCGCACTGGCTGCAAAGGCGTGGCGCCTGTCCTGGTCCTTTGCCTTCGACAGGGTACACAGCAGCGCATAAACCGCTATACTGAGTCCTGCCAGCAGCGTTGCAACGCCTGCGGCTACGATCCGTTCCCCGGTTGCCAGGCCGAGATAAAAAAGCCCAACGCCTGCCGACATCAGCAGGCAGGAGGCGACGTATTGCCGTGGTTGAATTTTCTCTCCATTCATCCAGTTGGGGAAAGTGGTGAACAGAAAACCCAGTATAAAGAATGAGAAAAAACCATAAATCATTAAAAAGGCATGTGCCCAGGTTGGGGCTATGCTCCACGCAAACGCGGTGCCCGCAATGCCGTAGCGTCCGGCAAGATCGAACACCCACCATAGCAATGTCAGCATACCCTGCAGCGCACCGGCGAGGAACATGCCGCGATGGGGCGCGTCTGCGAGGTGGTGCCAGTCAGATGCACTGTGATTCATATCAATCGAATGGCTGGATCAGGCCTGTCATTCTACTTGAGAAAGTTGCCAGCATATGAATAAGGCCTTTATTAAAGAAACCGATCCGATTGATCCTGACGACGAAGAAGTTGCCAGTCCTCTCCCCGCCGGAAGCAGAAATTACATCACGCCCGGTGGCCATGCGCGGCTGATGGACGAGTTTCTCTGGTTGATGAACAAGGAGCGGCCGAAGGTAACGGCGACGGTATCATGGGCTGCCGGGAACGGCGACCGTTCGGAGAATGGCGATTATATCTACGGCAAAAAACGCCTGCGTGAGATTGACCGCCGCATTCGTTTTCTCACCCGCCGCATCGATATTGCCGAGGTGGTGGATCCCGCCGCGCCAAGAGAAGATGAAGCACGGATTTTCTTTGGTGCAACTGTTATGTTCGCCAATCCAAAAGGCGAGGAAAAAACGGTTTCAATTGTAGGCGTTGACGAGATAGATCCCATCAAGGGCTACATCAGCTGGATCTCGCCGATGGCACGATCCCTGATCAAGGCGCGGCAGGGCGATGTGGTGACACTTCACGCACCGGGGGGAATCGAAGAACTGGAAATCCTGGAAGTCAAATACCAGACGATTCCGATGGAATCATTCGGGCAACAGGTAGACGCGGGAAATGAGCAGAAGTAGGGCGCCACAAGCGAAGCGCATTGCGCCGCATGAAATGCTCGTTAAGTTTAAGTAGTAGAGTATTCCCCTGAAGTTGCAGCGGATTGATGATAAAGAAATGGGGCTGATACAACTCAGGATGGCAATAGTTGCGGTATTGGTGGATTCTCATACGCCTTATGTTTGCTGTCATTGCAGGTTTTGTCAGCGACGTGTTCGGTGGAAAATCTATTTTTGGAGATGCTCTTGATTGGCGATGAAATTCATCACTTCCCGCGGTAATTCGTTCTTCAGGCAACTTACCAAGCTGGAAGATTCCGCCCGGCAACGCAGAACGGCCGGGCTGACGCTTCTTGACGGCATTCATCTGATCAGCGCCTATCACCTTGCGCTAGGTCCGCCGAACAACCTTATCGTGAGCGAATCGGGTTGTGAGAGCGCGGAGATAAAACGTTTCCTGGAGACGCCGGGGACCGGCGGTGCGGACGCGATTGTTCTGAGTGACGCATTATTTCGCGACGTTTCTCCGGTAAAAACACCCACTGGTATTATGGCGCTGATATCCATTCCGCCGGCCCCAGACATCCCCATGGATAAGGATGAAAGGAGTGACCGTTTTTGTGTGCTGCTTGAAGCCATACAAGACCCCGGAAATTTGGGTTCCATTCTGCGTTCTGCCGCCGCGGCGGGTGCAAGCGATATCTACTTGTCTGATGGCTGTACCGATGCCTGGTCCCCGAAAACGCTGCGTGCCGCCATGGGCGCGCATTTTCTACTGCGTATCCACGAGCGGTCCAACCTGGCAGATATGGCCCGAACGTTTAGCGGCAAGGTAATTGCCGCCACCGCTCGTTCGAAAATAAGCCTTTATCAGACCCGGTTAACCGGCCCGATCGCGTTCGTGTTCGGTAACGAGGGAATGGGGCTGTCGAAGGCGGTGCTGCAGGCAACCAGTGAGCGAATCAGTATTCCCATGCAAGGTGGCACGGAATCATTAAATGCGGCGGTTGCGGCGGCGGTCTTTTTTTTTGAGAGGGTGAGGCAGGAAAAAATGAGCGCTGGATGTGTGGTGGATGAAACTCAAGCTGATGTAATGCCCGATTAGCCAGGCTGCCGCTTGCTAAAGACTGCAATTACGTCCCACGCAGGCGTGATGGGAATGTTGTGGCGTGTCCCATGGATGAGGCGGGACACGAGCGTCTACTTTGCCAGTTATCCGGAAAAGCAGGCTCTTCGCAAGGCCTGCTCAACGGTGGGAGGCCGCATTAACTTGCGCACTTACTGCGAGCGGCATTCCCTGGCGTCGCGGACTAAACTCCAACCTGCACCGCGCCCTTGGAGGCTACTCGCCTTGATAGCGAATATCCACTCGCCGGTTCTCGGCCCAAGAGGCCTCATCGTGCCCTATCGCACGGGGTTTTTCTTCCCCCAGGCTCACAGCTTCAATTTGAGTTTCCTTCGCGCCGGTTAGCGTCATTGCATTTCTTACACTATCGGCGCGGCGTTGGCCCAATGCGAGGTTGTATTCGCGGCTGCCACGGTCATCGGTATTTCCTTGCAGCAACACCTTGGCATTAGGATAATCGCGCAGATACTGGGCATGAGATTGCACTAAAGGTTTATATTCATTCCTGACCGCATGACTGTCGTAATCGAAATAGACGCTGCGTTTGGATAGGATATTGTTGGGGTCGGTAATGGGATTCAGGGCGGGCATTGCCTCTACCGTCTTTGAACTGTCCTTCGTTGTGCCGG
>JBOIFK010000095.1:0-10752 GCA_050741585.1 Nitrosospira sp. | reverse complement strand
GGGATATCCCTGACTCACTACACTAGGCAAACGTATCCACCAGTCTGCTTCGGCCGGGACTGGTATAAGTCGTGCCGATATCGGTGCTTTTAATGATGGACGCATTCATTGAATCCCCGCCCCTATGCTGGCTCATGCCCGAGCGATGTTGCTGCTCGAATCCCCCCTGCCGTTGCGAGGTCTCGGCACTGACGGTGGCGTCACCCAAATTGATCCCGCTTTCCGCCATCATTTCCTTAAGCCGTGGCAGCGCGGCTTCCAGTGCCTGCCGCACATCGGCGTGCTGCGAGACAAATGTCGCGCTGGCCTGATCATTGTTAATGGAAAGGGTCACCTGCAGGGGGCCAAGATCGGGCGGGTCCAAGTTCAGCTCCGCCACCTGTTGCTGATTGGAAGCCATCCACAGGACTTTCTGACCCAGGGCGTTGTCCCAGCCAGCGGCGCCGACACGAGGTTCCAGCCAAAGCGCGGTATGGACAGGCGCCCCGGTGGCGGCAGGCACGGCGCTATAATCAGCTGCAACAACCGCCAATGCTGCCGGGTTCGCCGTGAGTGCCGTGGATGCATTAGGCAGACCGATATCTTTAAGCGCGACGTCCAGCAAGGATTTTTCGGATTTCTCGGTTTGTCCCGCCACGTTGAATTCCCGAGAACTGAATTCCATTTGCTGCAAGTCATTTCGCCTTGCACCCAACTCCAGTTTGAACGCCGCTTCACTCTGAATCTCCTGGCCAATGGCAGCCTGCTTCGCTCGCGCTGGTGCAGCTGCTGCCGCGGATAATATGCCGGGAGTCCGCAATGGCGAATTACCGGCGACGGTAGGGGTCATTGCGGCGGCGCCATCGGTTCCGGTTTTGCCGAGGTGCGCAGCGGCCAGGCCAGGCTGCATGACGGCGATGGCATCATGGCGGCCCGCGGTAGCTGCCGATTTTGCCTCTGGCGCATCTGCTCCGGCATCAATTTGAGCCTCGCCCGGAATATCCGCCCTGGCATCGGTTTGGGTATCCGCCTTCGCGTCCCTCGCATCAATGCGAACTCCGGTACGAGCTTCGGCCGGAACCACAGGCTTGCGCCCAGGCAACATCTCCTTTTGACTCTCGGTTGGGGTGGGGACCCCAGCAGGAACATGGAGCGGATGTGCGGCAACAGGGCCGGGTAGCATGCCTGTGGAGGACATCACCGGAGGCTCCGTAACGGTGGTGATGGCAGCGGTATCGGTCTTTGCTTCCTTACCCTGCGTCTCCGTGCTACTGGTCTCCGAGTCCTTCAAATCCCGCAGGTTCCCTGAATCCTTCTCCAGCCCTTCCGGATTTTTCAAGCCATCCAGATCCTTCGAATCTCCCGGATCGGTATTTGACGTTGTGTTCGTATTCGCCGGCTTGGCCTCAGCCACATCGTGTTTGCCGTTCATTTCGCGCGCCAGCACCTTGCCAAAGCTGTCGCCGCCGGATTGCAGCTCTCCTCCGGCATCGGTACCGGAAGTGGCATGTTTGATGGGGGAAGCGGAAAGGTGGTTCGATGAATTTTGCAACATGGGAAGATTTGGCATGATGTGTTCTCAGTGTTCAGGTTGGCGTTCAACAGTGCCGGTTTATGATGGATATTGTGTTCGATGCAAGGGGTCCTGGCGCGCGGCGGCATTCCCCACATGCTCGTCAGTTTCTTTCTGTTCGCGCCTTACCAGATGCACCAATTCTGCCCGCACGTGGCGTTGCGCCAGGGTGTCATAGGATTTGAGGGTGCGCCTGGCGGATTGCCAGGCAACCTGGCCAGCCTCGACACGCTGCCGCGCGGAGGCCAGCGCCTCGCGCTGCTGGATGATGGCAGCATCGAGCTTGTTGAGAAATTCCTGGTAGTTGCGCCAGTCGGACGCTGTCAGACCTCGCTGCATCGAGGCCTGGAAACGGGCGCAGTATTCCTGCCAATACTGCACCAGCAAGGCGAGCTTGGCTTCCATGTCCATGCCTTGCGCGTTCAGCGCACCCAAGCGTCGTGCCGCATCATCGGTTTGCGTCTGCGCCAGCTCGAGCAGCGTGTCCAGGGCGGAGTTCTTGGTCATTTTTTTACGCCTCCATGCGATTCCGGCAAACATTGGCCGGAAAATGATTCATAAGTAATCTTTTAGTCCTGGCTGGTTGAACATGGTCAGGCCCCGTTCGGTTCGGCGGTGGGATGGCCCAGCAGCGCACCCAATCTTGCCGCGCTGTCCGCGTGGCCGGCACGCTCGAACATCCCTTGCTGGAGGAATTCCTCGAGCCGGGGATGCAGCACGATTGCCCGGTCCAGCAATGGATCGCTCCCAGCCGAATAGGCTCCGACACTGATCAGATCGCGCGAGCGCTGATACCGTGAATAGAGTTGCTTGAAGCCGCGCACCTGCTCGAAGTACTCGGGCGAGATCAGGCCGGACATGGCACGGCTGATCGAGGCTTCGATATCGATGGCCGGGTAGTGACCACCTTCCGCAAGCTGGCGCGACAACACTACGTGTCCATCGAGAATTGCGCGTGCCGCGTCAGCAATCGGGTCCTGCTGGTCGTCCCCTTCAGTCAATACCGTATAGAATGCAGTGATCGAGCCACCGCCCTTGGCGCCGTTTCCGGCCCGCTCCACCAGTTGCGGCAGCTTGGCGAATACGGAAGGCGGATATCCCTTTGTGGCGGGCGGCTCCCCGATAGCCAGGGCGATCTCCCGCTGGGCCATGGCATAGCGCGTAAGCGAATCCATGATCAGCAGGACATTTTTGCCTTGATCGCGGAAATACTCGGCGATGGAAGTCGCGTAGGAGGCGCCCTGCAATCGCATCAAGGGCCACGTGTCGGCCGGAGCGGCGACCACCACCGATCTCGCCATTCCTTCCGCGCCCAGGATTTGTTCGATGAAATCCTTGACCTCGCGACCCCGTTCGCCGATCAGTCCGACCACGATCACATCGGCACTGGTATAACGCGCCATCATGCCAAGCAGGACGCTCTTCCCTACTCCCGAGCCGGCAAACAGGCCCATGCGTTGACCGCGTCCCACGGTAAGCAGCGCGTTGATGGCGCGCACCCCGACATCCAGTATCTGATTGATCGGTTCCCGGTCGAGCGGATTGAACGACTGGTTCACGAGCGGCGCATCGCGTTCCGCGTTCAGCGGCCCGAGCCCATCCAGCGGGCGCCCTGCCCCGTCCAGCACTCGCCCCAGCAATTTCTCCCCCACCGGAAAATGCCTGACCCGGTCAGATGCGCGGCGGTGCGGCAAACTGGCTTTGCCGGACCCGGTCAATGCGGGATTGGCGGTGTGTTCCCAGGGAATCACCTTGGCGCCTGGCGTCAGGCCAAACACGTCGTTGGTTGGCATCAGATAAAGTTTATCCCCGTGGAAGCCCACCACTTCCGCGTCCACCTTGTTGCCATTGGGCATCAGTACGGTGCATCCGCTGCCCACAGCGAGCTTGAGCCCCACGGCTTCCATCACCAGTCCGGTAACGCGAGTCAGACTGCCAGAATGCTGAAAAGGATCGCCGGCGGCGGCCACCTCGCCGCAGCCTTTGAGAAAGCCGCGCCACTGGTCGGCGTGGGCACCTGCATGGGTGTGAGTATGCGCCGTATTCATTCCAGCCAGCTTCCATTCTGTCCCAGCGCTTGCCCGATACGCTGCCAACGCGCCGGGAGGGTGGCATCGACCTGGCTGTTGCCCATCCTGACCCGGCAGCCGCCGCGCTCCAGCTGCGGGTCAACGTGAATCGTGCAATCGTTGAGTTCGTGGCCCAGATGCTCGCGCACCAGGACAGCATCATCCGGGTGCAGGATCAACTGGGGCGGCTGGTTGAATGCGGACTCATGACGGATACTTTCGCGCACCACTGCGAGCACGAGTTCCGGCTTTACCCGCAGTGCATCGCGCACCATCTGCCTGGCGAGGTCGAGAGCCAGGGCAAGCAGATCGTTACCGACCGCCTGGTCGGCATCGGCCAATGCCTGCCGAAAACTGCTGAGCAGGTCTTGCAATCTGGCGGCCTCCACCGCACTGTGCTCATGGCCGATCCTGTAGCCATCTTCGTGGCCAGCCTTGTGGCCGGCCTCGTATCCTGCGGCGTATCCCCCCTGATGCGCCTCCTGGTGTATCCGCTCGATTTGTTCGACGGTAGGCAGAATAACCGCAGTGGCGGGTTGATCCTCGTGCCCTTCCACGCAAGGCTCGGGTGCCGGCACCGTGCCGGTTTGTTCGAAAGCGCCCATTTCCCAACGCTGATAGGTGGCAAGACGCCTTGGAATAATCTGACTAACCATCGCTGTTTTTTTCCATATTATTCTTCTCCATGTTTAAACGCGGAAAATCTGTACCCTGGTTCAAACATAACTTTCATCGCCCTTGCCACGAAACGCGATGGCGCCCTCGTCGGAGAGCCGCCGGACGATCTGCAATATCTGCTTCTGCTGGGCCTCTACTTCGCTGACCCTCACCGGACCCATCGCTTCCATATCTTCGCGCAATACTTCGGAGGCCCGGTTCGACATATTTTTGAATATTTTTTCCCGCACGTCCTCCGCAGCCCCTTTCAACGCGATGGCGAGCGCATCCGACTGGATCTCGCGCAGCACCAGCTGGATGCCGCGGTCATCGATATCCATCAGGTTTTCGAATACGATCATCTGGTCCATTATTTTCTGCGCAAGCTCCGGATCGAATTCGCGCAGGTTGCCGAGGACGGAAGCTTCGGCAGCGCTACCCATGAAGTTAATGATTTCCGCCGCCGTGCGGATGCCGCCCACCGGGCTGTTGTTGATATTTTCGCTGCCCGACAACAGGTCGGTCAGCACGTCGTTGAGTTCCCGCAAGGCCGAGGGCTGGATACCCTCGAGCGTGGCAATGCGCAGCAGTATGTCGTTTCGCAGCTGCTCGGGAAGCTGGGCGAGAATTTCGCTTGCCTGATCACGGTCGAGATGCACCAGGATGGTGGCGATGATTTGCGGATGCTCGGCCTTGATCAATTCCGCCACCGATGGCGAGTCTATCCACTTGAGGCCCTCGATGCCGCTGGTATCGCTGCCTTCCAGAATACGGCTGATAATATCCGCGGACCGGTCCTCGCCCAACGTTCTATGCAGCACCGAGCGGGCATAATTTTCCGCGTCAAGGGCGAGCGCGGAGGTCTTATCCTTGGGTTGGCTGCAGAACTCGCTGATGACGCTATCGACCTGTTCCCGGTTCAGGTTCCTGAGTCTTGCCATGGATGTGCCGATCTTCTGCACCTCACGGGGGGTGAGATGCTTCAGCACTCCCACCGCTTCATCCTCGCCCAGCGACAGGAGCAGGATTGCACTTTTGTTGATGCCCAGCTCATTCATGGTTGACCCATTGCTTGATCACGCTCGCCACCATTTTCGGGTCGTCCCTTGCCAACTGCCGGGCCAGCGCCAATCTCTGGTCATCGTGGGAAAGCTGGGACGTTTGCTGCGGCGCGGGTATCGATTGCACGGCTTCATCACCGCTATTGACGGCCAACAACGGGGGCGGGGGCGGCGCAGGCTCATTCATGCGCTTTAGCATCGGGCGCAGCACGCCCAGCACCAGATATAGAATCAGTGCACCGATCAGCAGCGTCTTTACAATTTGCTTGGCAAGCTCGATCATCTCCGGCTGTTGCCAAAGAGGCAGTTCCGGGACGGCTTCTCTCTCAATATCCGTGAATGGGCTGTTCACTACGTTCAACGAGTCGCCACGCTCTCTATTGAAGCCCATGGCCTCTTTCACCAGGTCTTCGATCTGAGTCTTTTCCGCTTCGCCCAGCGGCTGGATGCTGGCTACCCCATTCGCATCCACCACCTTGCGATGGTTGACCACCACCGCGACCGATAGCCGCCTGATCCCGCCCACCGGTTTGCGCACATGCTGGATGGTTTTATCGACTTCGTAATTGATGGTTGCATCCTTGCGCGTATTGGCGGGCGGTTTCGCCGGCGTGGCGGGCGCTGTGCCAGCCGGGTCAGGCGCGCCTGGTACGCCAGGTGCAGGAGGCTGATCGGAAGGCGGAGGCGCTGTCGTGATCGGCGCCGTCGCCGGCAGCGGAGGCTGATTGGAAAGCGCGCCCGGCACGCCGCCTTCGATGTGGCCCGGCACGGTGCTCGATTCAGAGGTCTGCTGGCTACGCACGGCGGAATTTTCCGGATCCTGGTTTGGCTTATAGAGCTCATCCAACCGCTCCGAGTGGGCAAAGTCCACATCCGCGGCGACCTGCGCGCGCACATTCTCCTGCCCGACGATGGGGACCAGGATGGCCTCGATACGTTTCACATAACTCTGCTCCAACGCCTGCAAGTACTTCAACTGGTTGGGGTCCAGGCCGGCGCCGGTGTTTGATTCATCGGTTTTGCTCAGAAGGTTGCCGTTCTGGTCCACCACTGTGACGTTTTTGACAGGCAGATTCGGAACGCTGCTGGAAACCAGGTGCACGATCCCATTCACTTGCTGCGCGTCGAGCGTGCGGCCCGGGTAAAGATTGACCAGCACCGAGGCGCTGGGTTTCTGTTGTTCACGCATGAACACTGTTTGCTTGGCCATGGCCAGGTGGACCCGGGCGCCGCTGACTGCCGCCAGCGCCTGGACGGAGCGGGCAAGTTCGCCTTCCAGCGCACGCTGGAAATTGACCTGCTCCAGGAACTGGCTGGTGCCGAACTTCTGGTTTTCCATCAGTTCGAAACCCACCAGGCCGCCCTTCGGCAGCCCCTGCGAAGCGAGCTTGAGGCGGGCGTCGTGCACCTCATTGGCAGGCACGAGAATTGCGCCGCCCCCTTCGGCAAACTTGTACGGCACGTTCATTTGTTGCAGAGATGCAATGATCGTCCCGCCGTCACGGTCCGACACATTGCTGAACAGCACCTTGTAATCCGGCGCCTGACTCCACATCCAGCCACCTGCGAGCAAGGCGATAATGGCGGAGGCAGCCAGCATCAGGCCCATCTTCTGCTGCCCGGATATCCTCGCCATGAAAGCCTGTGGACTGATCAAACTCTGCGGGTTGCCTACTGCAACCGCTTCCGCGCCTGCCGACATGATTCTCTCCCTGGTGATTCAATATGAATTGAAAACATCTCTCTGCTGGTCATCCAAATATGACGCGCTTTTTAAGCGATGACGCATTATCAATCCTTGAGCCGGATTCAAAGCAGCGAACAGAAGCGAATTTTCCCTCCATTTCAAAACACGGTTTTGAGGGGAAACGGTGTAACTTTGCGCATATTCCGGAACGCATGACAGCGGAGGCAGCGTGGATGTATCGAAAATAGATGGGATGCTTGCACAGTTGAGGGCGGGAGCGGCGGTCGCCGCCGGCAAAGCTGCGCCGATCGTAGCGCCGTCGAATGCGCGGGAGGCCCGTGGAAACGAAACCGTCGATTTCACCACGGTGCTCAAGAATTCGTTGAATCAGGTCAACAACTCCCAGCAGCACGCCACCAAGCTGATGCGGGACTTCGAAATGGGCGCGCAAGGGGCAAACCTGACTGAGGCAATGATCTCGATGCAGAAGGCAACCATCTCCCTCCAGTACACGGTGCAAGTACGCAACAAGATGGTGATGGCATACCAGGACATCATGAACATGCCGGTGTAATACTATTGGCTGACCCTACCTCCAGATCAGCACCGGTCTAAAATGGAAAATTCCGACTCAGCAGGCCTGCCGGACAAGATGTTTTCCCTTGCCTGGCGGGCGCATTTGGTTAAAATCTTTTGCCAGGCGTTCGTTGCGTACATACTGACGAATCGCGAAACTCCTTCATTCAGGTCGCAGGAGTAAACCAGCGCGCTCAATGGGTGCCGGACGGGCGCCGGTTGCCAGCAACACCAGCGCGCATGGGCAGAGGCAATTTCGCCACCGGCATTGAATTCGACCCGATAGATTTTCCCGTACTCGTCAAACACCCCGATGAAATCGTGTCCAGGTGAAACCCTGGCGCCGGCTTCGATGGCACTATCCAACAGCAATTCGTCCGGTTTCAAACGCGGCATGCCGTGTCCATTTTTTGTAGGAAGGAGAACAAAGTGCAGCCCCTCATTCGGCTTGGCATTATGCGGCTCGATGGGTTACGCTACGCTTTACCCATACTACATAAACGGCGGCCCAAGAACCATATGCTTGTTTTCTCGGCCGGATAAACATGATATTATACATTAGATATAGTTAGTAATTTACTGAATAATATGAAAAAGATATGTTCAGCCGCCAGTCTTATCGAAGCACAGATCATGCTTGATCTTCTCGAACACGCGAACATAAATGCCAGGTTATTTAATGAGCACGCGCAGGGCGGCGTGGGGGATATCCCCTTTACCCATGCTTATCCCGAAGTGTGGGTCATCCGCGACAGTGATTTTGCGCGAGGACAAGCGATCGTACGCGCTTTCGAGAAAACACCGGTCGAAACCCGCATCGTTTTTTGCCGCACCTGCGGCGAGGAAAATCCGCACAATTTTCAATTGTGCTGGAAATGTGGCGCGGGGCTTGAAGCCGTCTCGTGGTGAGCGTTACTCATTATTCCAGGCTCGGCCCGGCATCCGGCCCAAAAGCCTAGCAGGCTGCTAAAAAGTATAGCTCGCGCTTACCCCCAGCACATAATTGCGGCCCGGCGCGGGTTCGTAAAAGCGGCCGTTGCCCTCGTTGACGATCACTGATCCGATATATTTCGTATCGGTGACGTTATCCACCCGTACGAATTCGCTGAATTTCCAGCTGCCGAGCTGGTGCGAATAGGAAAGCCGGATGTTCGCCACGGCATAGTGGCGCGCGGCTTCGCTATTGATATCGTCAGCGAAAATCTTGTCGCGGTAGATTGCTTCCACTGCTGCTGAAAACCCCGGCAGGCCGCGCCGCCAGACCAATTCGCTATAGGCGGTGTTGCGGGGCACGCCCGGCAGAAAATTGCCGGCGGCAACCATCACGGCCGGTGACATCCCCCGGCAGGAGCTAAAAGCATCCTGGAACGTGGCGTCGAGATAAGCATAGGATAAATAGGCGGAAAGATCGGAGCGGAAACGAGAGTAAACCGAGAGTTCCACGCCGCGCCGTCTCGTGTCGGACGCATTCTGGAAAGTGGTTCTACCGCCGGAATTCGTGGCAGGCACGATTTCGCCGGTGACACGTGACTCAAACAGCGCCAGGTTTACCCTCGTATTGTTCGTGGGCAGCCACTTGAGCCCTGCCTCGACATTGAGACTTTCGCTGGGTTTAAGCGCAAAATTAAATCCGGCGGAACCATCAGGCTTGTAGGCGAGTTCGGAAAAGGTAGGCGTTTCGAACCCGCTGCCGGTGCTGATATACAGATTGAGCGCTGGTGTCGCCTTATACAAAAGCCCCAGCACCGGGTTCACATTGCGGTATGTAATACCGCCGCTGTCGTTGGCGTTGCCGGAGCGGATAAAAAAATCCTCGGATTTGAATTTCACCTCGGTATTGCGCACGCCAGCGGAAACTGACCAGACCGGCGTGAATTGCCACTCGGTCTGCACATACTGGCTAAAACTGGTGACCGTATTGTTTTCGTTGCGGCGCAGGTTGCCGCGTACCCCCAGCGCCTCGCCGACAAAATTCTCGAATCCCTTGCGCCGCTCCCTGGAGCCATCATAGTCGATCCCCGAGGTCACTGTGAGCGGCCGTGGCCCGCTGGTGCGATATGTCCAGCGCAGGCCCAGTCCCCCGAATTCGCGGTCCAGATCGACCACGCCTCCCGAACTGGTGGCGGACATCTGCGCTCCACGTGGCACCGCGAGGAATTGTTCAATCTCCCGAGTTCCCATATAGCCGATCAGCTTGACGGTGTTCGCGGCGGAAAACCGGCGTTCGTAAACCAGGCCGCCCTGTGAATTATCGATGCTCTTGCGGGTGTTGAAGGTGGTGGCGCTCACGTCCGCCTGGCGTGGATCGGCGCTTACCTGGGCGCGCGTCAACCCGAGCGGGTCCTGCGTATCGCCCTGGTGGAGATGGTTGGTCACCAGGGTAAGTGTCGCATCATGGTCGAATCGGTAGGTAAGCTTTGCACTCGACTGGTAACGGGTTGCGGCGCTGTGCTCGCGATAGCCCTGCGTCTGGAAACGGGAAATATCGACTATGTAGTTGAACGGCCCCCGTGTTCCCCCTGCTCCGCCAGGCGTTCCACCAAGTGTTCCGCCAAGTTTGACCTCTTCGCGATGGGTGCCAAAGCTGCCCCCCAGCACTGTGGCGGACAATACCGTGCCCGGTGGGCCATCCTCGGTAAATGCCTGTATCACGCCGCCCGAGGCGTTGCCATAGATGGCGGAAAAAGGGCCGCGCAGCACTTCGATACGTTTGGTCGAGCCGAGATTGATATTGGACGCCTGGCCCTGTCCATCCGGCATGGTGGCGGGAATATCATCGACGATCAGCCGTACGCCGCGAATACCGAAAGTGGAGCGTGCACCGAAGCCACGGCTGGATACTTGCAGGTCCTGGGCGTAGTTTTGCCTGTTTTGAATAACCAGGCCGGGCACGCGGGCCAACGATTCCGAAAGATTAACGCGTGGCCGGCCGTCCTGAATGTCGTCTGCTTCCACCACATCGATAGACATGGGCAGCGAGAAGCTCGATTGTTCGACGCGCGTACCGGTGATGACGACAGGATTGAGCGTTGCTGACGCGTGACCCGATGAAGCGGTTGACTGGGCTGAAGAGAAGCCGGATGCAAATACCAGGCTGACCAGGCCGACAACCCGGTAACCGGCATCAGGGACGGAGTTGTCAATGACTTT
>JBOIFK010000094.1:0-10632 GCA_050741585.1 Nitrosospira sp. | reverse complement strand
GTCCGCTCGACCCGGCATGGCTGCCTGATGTTCCTAGTGTTGTTGCCATTTTTAATATCTCCTATTGCGTTAATCGAGAACCATCTTGCTCTTGCGGTCCCTGCGCCCGCCTCCGGCACCATACCCTCAGCCCCGGTCGAACGCGCCACCGCTTCCGGGCCGCTTCCATGCGCTTCTGTTACCAAGACATTACATACCCACAACCCTGTAAAGACTATCCCCGAAGATGCCCTAAGTCAAGCAGTTTGTCGGGACAACAGGGAACATTTCCGCCCTTTGCTTGTCCCGCCCCTTTGACCAGCAGCACTCTTTTCGCTGGAGGTGAATTTTGCTTGCGTCCCTATATGTTATGGGGAGGTAAAATTGTAATATAAATCCATCTTGATAGAAAGGTCATTTTTCGGAAGAATGCTTGTCGCTATTTGGCTCGACCGCGCAGGGGAGCAGTGCTTTCCGAAGAGGGCGTGACGACACGCCAGTCAGTGGTTATTTGGATATAGTATACTTGAGTGAAACACCGCTCATTTACCAGGCAAACCCCTTTGAAAGATACCATCGGTTGATGCTTTCGGCATCTTCATTCGTGATAGGGCGAAGATTTGACAAATAGGCGGTCCTTGACACTCGCTGATGGTATATCCGCGCCAATTTATCGCGGCCGCTTTGCTCCGTCTCCCACAGGGCCATTGCATTTTGGCTCTCTCGTCACCGCGGTAGGCAGCTATCTGGAAGCGAAATCGCGTTATGGTAAATGGCTAATCCGGATCGAAAACCTGGACGGATTGCGCGAAACATCTGGTGCATCAAAAGAAATCCTGGACGCACTTGAAGTATTCGGAATGGAATGGGATGGTGAGGTGGTCTATCAAAGCCGGCGAAACAGGGCCTATCGGGCCGCACTCGCTCTCCTTGAAAAACAGGGCTTGATTTATTCCTGCGTCTGTAGCCGCAAGGAAATTACCGATTCCAGCATCGTGGGCATAGAGGGGCCAATTTATCCTGGCACTTGCCGTGGCGGTTTAGTCAGTGAAGAGCAACCTGGGGCGCGACGAATCCGAACTGATAACAGGATGATTGAATTCCATGACGGATTGCGGGGCTTGATTCACCAGCGCCTGGAAAGCGATATCGGAGATTTTGTGCTGCGCCGGACTGACGGCATCTTCGCTTATCAATTGGCGGTCGTGGTGGATGATGCCGAGCAAGGTGTCACCCACGTGGTGCGTGGCGAGGACTTGCTGAATTCCACTTCTCGCCAGATTTATCTACAACAACTGCTAGGTTATCCAACTCCTTCTTATATGCATTTACCCGTGGTGGTTAACGCTCAAGGTGAAAAGCTCAGTAAGCAGACTCACGCCGCGCCTGTTACCACATCTGATCCGGTCTCGCAATTGATAATGGCAATACGTTTTCTTGGCCACACGCCGCCCGAGGAATTAAATGAAAGCGACATCACATCATTCTGGAAATGGGCAACGAGAAATTGGAAGCCGGAAAAGATTCCTCAAAAAATATTGCCGCCTCGGAAGTGCGCGCCGAATCAAGGCAGAATGTAACGACTCATTCAAAATATTCGTGCTACGCTGTTCCCGGAAACTGCTATTGGAGCCGCTACAGCGTTAACTGGATGAGCGCCCGAATTATTTGGACTGCATACATGAAGCAAGCCGTTTCGTTTATACAGGAAACGGTGACGAGGTTGAAATAGCGTTGACCTTGTATCCGCAAAGGAGAGACTGTGCCTTTTCTGCCGTTTTATATGCCGAGGCATAAACGACTTAAAATTGTGATTGCGGGTGGCGGCTATGCGGGAATCGCGGCCCTGGTTACCTTCTTGCGCCACATGCCTGACGCCGACATTACTATTGTCGACCCTCGTTCCAATCACCTAAAGATTACCCATCTACATGAAACCTTCAGGTACCCACTACAGGATTTCCTGGTCCCATTTTCCGTTCTGGAAAACCGCTTTGGCTGTCAACACGTCTGCGCTCCATTGATCCCGCAAGAAGATACTCTCCGGCAATGGCAGAACGATAAATTTCTTATCATCAATGACAAGATACTGGAATTCGATTACCTTTTGATCACCACTGGTTCCGCTGTCGCGCCGATGGATAAAGCCGAAAATATTTTTGATCTGCATGATTTCATGGCCACCGCCGGCTCCAGCCTGCTGGATAGTCAACTGGATACAAGTGAAGACGGCGAGCGATCCATTTCAGTGATAGGCGGAGGGGCCACCGGCATTCAATTCCTTTTTGAAATAGCTCATTTCCTCCGGCGGCAGAAGATTGAAAGCAAATTGCGCTTGATCCACGGAGCGGATCGCGTACTCAACCAGTTTACAACGGGTTTTTCAACTTATGCTCAGGCACGCATGTCTGAACTGGATATTGATTTCCACCCTAATACCCGTTACTACGGACAACAGGCAGATAGGATTCTGCTGGAAGAAAATGAAACCGGCCGAAAATTCAATCTGCCTTCCGCGATCTCGTTCCTGTTCCCTGGCAAAACGCCCGAAACGTTGCTCTTCGCTAATGCTTTCGGACAAGTTGTGGTTGGGCACAAGCCACTGGAGAATATCTTTACCGCAGGCGATTGTTCCATTTATCATTCGCTCGGCTCCAGTACCATGACCGCTCAATCCGCGGTCCGCAAAGGAAAATTGGCGGCACGGAATATTTTACGGCATTCTGGTTCCTTTAAATTGCTTGAGCCCTACCTGCACCGCGATTTGGGTTACGTTATCAGCCTGGGACCGACGGATGCAGTGGGCTGGCTGGCACTTGAAAGCAATGTGGTCGGTGGTATCCCGGCACTGATGATTAAGGAAGTGGTGGAAGCCCAATATGATTTACTGCTGACAGGAATCGACACTTACGTGATTTGAAAAATCCGTACAGTGCGTTATGCATACTCCGTGCCGCCTGGCAAGGCACACACAGTGTTTGCGTTGTGCTATGTTAATTTGCTATATATGGAAGGAGCGACTTGCCAGGATGGACGATACGACCATTCCCTCTCGAAACCATTTCTCGATTGTATACTCGTAGAATTCCTGATTTCGCCTGGCATCGCAAACGGTGGCCAGAGATTTTCCCAAATCGGTCAGGAGAACGTGACCCAGATCCAGCTGGTTGTTTGCGTCCTGGAGAAATTGTATTTTCGTCAGTTTACCATGATAAAACAGGCGAGCATGTCTGCCGAATCTTTTCTTTACATAACCTGCTGACGCCAGGAATATCAGTCCGGCAGTCTCTAGATGTTTCAATGTCGGCAAACTGATCCCCTGCTTTGTATAGATTTCATTTTCGATTTCGTAAACCAAAGGCAATGGTTCTCCCTGAATCCATACAAACTGGCAGAGGGACGTAAAAAGCGCAACGTCCTTCTGATCAAGGGTGCTGGTATTGATTCTTTTATCCGGCAACATTCCGGATCAGAGGATCAGTGCATCACTGGAATAACTAGCTACGTCGTTGAGATCCGCCGGGAGGTGGAGATATGAAGTACGCTCAGGATTTATGGCCACGGCGAGTAAGCTCCTGATTCAGCGTATCAAGAAAACTAATATTCTTTTTACGTTGCTTGTCACCCTTGTACCACGAAAAACAGGCAAGCACCCCCAGCACGATCAGGAGCACGCTCGGTACGGTCGGTCCACCAAAAAACATATCGGTGATTCCGGTGAGAAATGCAAAAGCACCCAAAAATCCATTCCAATTCAGGAACTTATTCCCCCAAGTGGGTGCCTCGCGTTTGATGCGCCACACGTGAAGCTTCTCACGTACTGAAATAATTTCTTCGTCAGTCCAGTTCGTTAGATTGATCAAAACGGCCCCAACTAGAATAAGAGAAAAAAGAGGTTTCTAACCATGCCCCCGGTCGGCTCTGATTTTACCCATATGTCGAACCGCCACAATTAATCCCGTTACGCGTATCGGACAAATTCATGGAGGGCTATCCGCGCTAACCATCACAGTACAAATTATAAGCCCATTATGCGCAAAAAGGCCGGTTACCCGGCCTTTTTGCTTTGTGAATCACGAGCACTCTATGTATCGTCTTTCGCAGCAGCCACAGGCGCTGGCGTCGCCGCCGGTTGTTGTGGCCGATCCAATAATTCGATCAGCGCCATTGGTGCATTATCACCGTTGCGGAAGCCAAATTTAAGGATGCGCAGATAGCCGCCGTTACGTGTTTGATAACGAGGACCGAGCTCAGCAAATAATTTACCGACCATGTCGCGATCCCGTAAACGATTAAATGCCAGACGCCGGTTAGCCAGCGATGGCTTCTTGCCGAGAGTGATCATTGGCTCGATCACGCGACGCAACTCCTTGGCCTTGGGCAACGTCGTCTTGATAACCTCATGCCGCAATAGCGAGTTCGTCATGTTGCGCAGCATCGCCAGACGATGACTGCTGGTCCGATTGAGTTTTCTAAGTCCGTTATGGTGCCGCATGACTTGTTTCCTTTTTGCTTTTTTCAAGGTTGGCAGGCGGCCAGCTTTCCAGCTTCATTCCCAGCGTGAGTCCGCGTGAAGCCAGTACTTCCTTGATTTCATTAAGGGACTTTCTACCCAAGTTAGGGGTTTTCAACAGTTCGGTTTCGGTGCGTTGAATCAAGTCACCAATATAGTAGATATTCTCGGCCTTGAGGCAATTGGCGGAACGCACGGTAAGCTCAAGATCATCCACTGGACGCAGCAACACGGGATCAATCTGCGGCAACTTAGGCTGTTCCACTGGTAAAGGTGTACCCTTGAGATCTGCAAATACTGAAAGTTGCTCCACCAGTACTTTTGCAGCATAACGAATCGCTTCCTCGGGGTCAACAACACCGTTGGTTTCAATATCCATAACAAGTTTGTCAAGATCGGTACGTTGCTCGACACGCGCACTCTCCACCGCATAACTTACACGCCGCACCGGGCTGAAAGACGCATCCAGCAAAATACTACCAATAGTACGACCCTCACTCGCCAGTTGTCGCACCGTTCCCGGAACGTATCCGCGTCCCAGCTCCACTTTGATTTGCATATCCAGCTTTCCACCTGCGGTAAGATGCGCCACGACATGGTCCGGATTAATAATTTCCACGTCGTGTCCAACCTCGATATCTCCCGCAATCACCGTGCCTTCCCCTTGCTTTTTCAGAATCAGAACAGCCTCGGTACGATTGTGTAATTTGAGAACAATGCCCTTGAGATTAAGCAGGATATCGACAACATCCTCCTGCACACCGTCAAGGGCGGAATATTCATGCACCACACCGCTGATCTGGACCTCGGTCGGTGCAAACCCCGGCATTGAAGACAGCAAAATGCGGCGTAAGGCGTTCCCTAAAGTATGTCCATAGCCACGTTCAAATGGCTCCATGGTGACTTTGGCGTGCAGCGGTGAAATATTCTGAACATCAATAATGCGAGGCGTAAGAAAAGTGTTACTTGGCATAGCCTGATCCTTTTGCGGAAAGCTTGGCGGTTGATTACTTGGAATACAATTCAATGACTAATGATTCGTTGATGCTCGACGGTAAATCGGATCGCTCCGGTTTGATCTTGAACGTTCCTTTCATCGCTTTTACATCCATCTCTATCCATTCCGGAAAATTGCGCTGCTCGGCGGCTTCCACTGCGGCCTTGATGCGCAGATGGCCTTTCGCCTTCTCGGCAACTTCGACCACATCGCCCGGTTTCACCTGGTAGGACGGAATGTTGACCCTCCGGCCATTTACCAGTATCCCATTGTGACGCACGATCTGGCGTGCCTCTGAGCGCGAGGCGCCAAACCCCATCCGGTATGACACCGTATCCAGGCGGCATTCCAGCAATTGCAGCAGGTTCTCGCCGGTAATACCTCGCTGCCTGTCGGCTAGCTCGTAATTATTGCGGAACTGGCGCTCCAATATTCCATATATACGGCGCAGCTTCTGCTTCTCGCGTAATTGCACTCCATAATCGGATAACCGCCCGCTTTTCTGCCCGTGTTGACCAGGCGCATAGTTTCTTCGTTCGATGGCGCATTTGTCGGTAAAACACTTCTCGCCTTTCAGGAACAGTTTCTCCCCTTCGCGGCGGCATTGGCGACATTTTGGATCAAGATTTCTGGCCACAGTCTACTCCTTAAATACGGCGTTTCTTCGGCGGACGGCAGCCATTATGCGGAACTGGCGTCACATCCGAAATACTGGTGATTTTGAAGCCCGCTGCGTTCAATGCTCGCACCGCAGATTCCCGCCCCGGGCCCGGGCCTTTTATACGCACTTCCAGATTCTTTACACCACATTCCTGGGCAACCTTGCTGGCCTGCTCGGCGGCCACCTGAGCAGCAAAAGGCGTGCTTTTGCGCGACCCCTTAAAACCGGCGCCACCAGAAGTTGCCCATGACAAGGCATTACCTTGCCGATCAGTGATCGTCACAATCGTGTTATTAAAGGAAGCATGAACGTGTGCAATGCCTTCTGCTACATTCTTCTTAACCTTCTTGCGTACCCGCGTGGCTGCTTTTACCATGTGTAATTATTCCTCTGCGCTACGGTTCAATTGCTATCAAGTATTATTTATTTTGCTGCTTTTGCGCTGGATGAACGAACCGCCTTGCGTGGCCCTTTGCGGGTTCTGGCATTCGTACGGGTGCGCTGGCCCCGCACCGGCAAGCCACGCCGATGACGCAACCCTCGATAGCAACCCAGATCCATCAAGCGTTTGATATTCATCGAAACCTCACGCCGCAAATCGCCTTCTACCGCGAATTTAGCAACCCAGTCCCGCAGTTTATCCATCTGTGCGTCGGTGATATCCTTGATCTTGGTGGATGTGGCAATTCCGGCTGCTGCACAAATCTCACGCGCCCTGGTGCGACCGATACCATAAATCGAAGTCAACGCGATTTCGGCATGTTGATGATTTGGAATATTGACTCCAGCAATACGGGCCATACAGTTTCCCTACAAAGAATTTTAAATGATGGTATTCAAAGCCATTGCCCTGTCCGATCAACCTTGACGCTGTTTATGCCTCGGATCTGTACAAATCACCCTTACCACGCGGTTGCGTCGAATAATTTTGCAATTACGGCAAATCTTTTTCACTGATGCCAATACTTTCATTTGTCTCTCCTCTCCTGCTATTTGGCGCGAAACGTAATTCTCGCCCTGCTCAAATCGTACGGCGTCAAATCTACCGTTACCTTATCGCCCGGTAAAATCCGAATGTAATGCATGCGCATCTTGCCGGAAATATGACCCAGCACCACATGCCCATTTTCCAGCTTGACACGGAACGTCGCGTTGGGCAATGTTTCCAGTATCTCGCCTTGCATTTGTATCGTTTCTTCCTTTGCCATCCTATCCTTAGATGCAGCTATCTTGCCGACAATCCGCCGCCGCCCTTGAAGTTGGTCTTCTTCAATAGACTTTCGTATTGATGTGACATGATATGAGCCTGTACCTGTGCCATGAAGTCCATGGTCACCACAACAATAATCAACAATGAGGTCCCGCCGAAATAAAACGGTACATTCCATTTCAAGATCAGGAACTCCGGCAGCAAGCATACGAGCGTTACATAAATCGCCCCCGCCAGGGTAAGCCGTAACATGATGCGCTCTATATATCGGGCAGTCTGATCACCAGGGCGGATACCGGGGATGAAAGCCCCACTTTTCTTCAGATTTTCCGCGGTTTCTCTGGGATTAAACACCAGTGCAGTGTAAAAGAAACAGAAAAATATGATCATCGCCGCATACATAATCACATAAATCGGCTGACCTGGAGATAGTGCGCCACTCATGTCTTTTAGCCAACTCATGGATTCGCCACTGGCAAACCATCCCGCCAGCGTAGCTGGAAATAATATGATGCTGGAGGCAAAAATCGGCGGTATCACCCCCGCCATATTGAGCTTCAACGGCAGATGCGAACTCTGGCCACCATAAACCTTACGACCCACCTGGCGTTTCGCATAGTTCACCAGTATCTTGCGCTGACCACGTTCGACGAAGACTACGAAGGCTGTGACCACTGTTGCCGCCAGAAAAATCCCCAATGCCACCAGGAAATGCATCGCGCCGGTTCGCACCAGTTCGAGCGTGCCACCGATTGCGCTAGGGAGCCCAGCAGCAATACCGGCAAAAATAATCAGAGATATGCCATTGCCAATACCACGTTCAGTAATTTGCTCTCCCAGCCACATCAAAAATATAGTGCCGGTAACTAGCGTTATTACCGTTGTCAACAGAAACATCGGCCCAGGTTCAATCACTAGTCCAGCCTGGGACTGCAATGCGATAGAGATGCCATAACCCTGTACCAGCGCCAATCCCAACGTGCCATACCGGGTGTACTGAGTAATCTTCCTGCGACCGGATTCCCCTTCCTTCTTCAGCGCTTCCAAATAGGGAAATGCCACGGTACCCAACTGCATAATGATCGACGCCGAAATATACGGCATGATCCCCAGCGCAAAAATCGAAAAACGGGAAAGCGCACCTCCGGAAAACATGTTGAACATGCCCAGAATGCCCCCTTGCTGCGACTCGAATAAATCTTTCAGCACCACCGGGTCAATACCCGGTACCGGGACATGCGCGCCGATACGATAGACGATCAACGCGAGCAGCAGAAACCACAGGCGACGCTTCAAGTCGCCAAGTTTTCCGGAGAGCCCTCGCAGCGATTCGTTAGCGGCCAATCTTTGTCCTCATAAACTTACTCAACACTGCCGCCAAGAGCTTCAATCGCGGCTTTCGCGCCCTTGGTTACTGCAACGCCTTGCAATTTCACCGCGCGCTCGATCTTTCCGGAAAGGATCACCTTAGCGGTCAAAGCGGAGCCTGGAACGATTCCCGCCTGCTTCAATATCAGAATATCGATAGTATCTCCCTGCAATTTACCCAAGGCTGACAGCCGCACTTCCGCAACGCCTTTTTTGGAGAGGGAAACAAAACCACGCTTGGGCAAGCGACGTTGCAGAGGCATCTGACCGCCTTCGAAACCCACTTTGTGAAATCCGCCGGCGCGGGATTTCTGTCCCTTATGGCCGCGCCCCGCGGTCTTACCAAAACCGGAACCGATACCGCGCCCCACGCGCCGTCTGGAGCGCTTGGCGCCGACAGCCGGTTTAATGGAATTCAGCTGCATCTATGCCTCACTCTTAACGAGATAATAAACATTCTTGATCATACCTCGCACTGCTGGAGTATCTTCCAGCTCGGCGCTGCTGTTAATTCCGCGCAGCCCTAATCCACGCACGGTTGCACGATGTGACCGCTTGGTACCGATCAAGCTCTTGATCAAAGTTACCTTGACTGTTTTCTTCCCTTCGGTCATTTCGCCAGTCCCATAATTTCTTCTACGCTCTTGCCACGTTTGGCTGCGATTTCCGCCGGGGTGTTCATCGTTTGCAGGCCGTGCAGAGTAGCGCGCACGACGTTATAAGGATTGGTTGAACCAATACACTTCGCCAGAATGTTGTGTACACCCATCACTTCAAATATTGCACGCATGGGACCTCCGGCGATGATACCCGTCCCCTCGGAGGCAGGCTGCATATATACTTTAGCGGCACCGTGCCTGCCAATAACCGGATGATGCAGCGTGCCATTCTTGAGGTTCACCTTGATCATCTTGCGGCGCGCCTCATCCATCGCCTTTTGTACTGCTACCGGCACTTCGCGGGATTTCCCCTTGCCCATGCCAACACTGCCATCCCCATTTCCGACCACGGTTAGCGCAGCAAAACCGAGAATGCGCCCGCCTTTCACCACTTTGGTAACGCGATTGATCGCCACCATCTTTTCCTTGAGACCATCACCGCGATCGTCGCCTTGCGGTACCTTTCCCTGCATTCTTCCCTGCATCTTAGCCATTATCTATTCCTCGCTCAGAATTTGAGGCCGTGCTCACGCGCGGCCTCGGCCAATGCCTTAACACGCCCATGATACTTGAAACCCGAACGGTCGAACGCAACCGTCTCGATACCCAGGCCTCTGGCCTTCTCAGCAACCCGCTTGCCAACAGCCGCGGCGGCGGCAATTGTGCCACCGTTGGGCAACTCTTTGCGCAATTCCGGTTCCAGCGTGGATGCGCTGGTCAACACCTTACCCGCAGCACCATCTATCAGTTGCACATAAATATGGCAATTACTACGATGCACCGCTAAACGCACCGCCTTCAATTCGGCTATCTTGGCACGGGTACGGCGCGCACGGCGCAAACGGGATTTTGTCGGATTCGGCATGTCTACCCCAGTTATTTTTTCTTGGTTTCTTTCATTACGATGACTTCGTCGGAATAGCGCACACCCTTGCCCTTATAAGGCTCCGGCTTACGATAAGCACGTATTTCCGCGGCCACCTGGCCGACTTGCTGCTTATCTATGCCCTTCACAAGAACCTCCGTTTGGCTCGGCGTTTCCGCTTTCACACCCTCGGGCATCTTGTGAGCGACCGGATGAGAAAATCCCAATGTCAGATTAAGAATTTCCCCCGCTGCCTGGGCGCGATAACCGACACCCACCAGCGTCAGCTTTTTCTCAAAACCTTTTGTCACTCCGTGGACCATATTAGCCAACAGCGCGCGCATTGTACCGGACATCGCATTTGCATGCTTGGAATCATT
>JBOIFK010000093.1:0-4449 GCA_050741585.1 Nitrosospira sp. | reverse complement strand
TTTCTGGCAGATCACGTCCGATCTACTATAGGTAGGGCCAGTAATGTGGCGGTAACTTTGACGGTAACTACATTTACTCTAACGAGAATAATCTAGTATACATAGGCATTGCAGAGCATTATTCGATTGACGCCGCCCAACCAAATCCAGCAGCATCCAAAAACCCGTCTAAGTGCGGGTTTTTTATTGCTTCGTTTGTCCCAATTGGGCTTTCCCCGATAAGACGGACACATTCGATAGGTTATGTTTAGGGCACAATGCCGCCCATCGAGCTGCCCAAAGTGGTGCTGACACGCGCCGACATTGCCATTGGCGCGTCAGTGTGGTGAGCAAGCAGAAGGGATTTTCCACCCCAGGCTGTGGAAATCAAGTAAGTGAGCACCGCTCACTTGGGCGCGAGCATAGCAAGTGCGGTCTCGAAGCAAAGCGCAGGGATGGCTGGATCGCAAAGCGATGCTATACTCTGCACCGACAACGGCAAGGCATTAGGCGCCGCCGCTCGGGAAATGGGCATTGCCCACCGTCCGATCAACCTGGCCGCAGGCATTCGGGTTGTCACCAAGGTCTACCACGTTCAGAACGTCAATGCCTATGATAATAGGCTCAAAGAGTGGATGCGCCGATTTCACGGTATCGCTACGCATTACCTTGCCAATTATCTCGATTGGCGAAGACTGATTGATCGTACTCATGGGCCCTCTATCTCCCGCGCCGTCATGCTTGCCGCATTGGGAATGAATCGCGTCCAACAACTAACAGTAACATAGCCAAAAAATATTGAGCCTCCATGAATGAATCGGCAGTTCCGTCCATCGACGTGGTGGTCCCCGTCTATGATGCAGCCATACTTACACGGCGCTGCATTGATTCCGTCGTTGCCTTCCTTGGTCAATCGATAAGGTACATTTATATTCAAGATGACGCCTCCGGTGATGAAACACGCGAAATGCTTGATCGGTTGCCGTATAAAGACATTCATGTCTATCATGCGCCCCAGAACCAGGGTTTTGGCAGGTCAGTAAACGACGCAGTCGGCCGCTCCGACGCAACCTATGTATTAATACTCAATTCAGATATCCTGGCAAGCGAAGATTTTCTGCCGTCTCTTTGTGCAGCGATGGCTGCTGACCCGCAGCTGGCAGCCATCATCCCAGGGGGCAATTATTATGCCGAGTTTGATTTCAATCAGTATCCGCGTGAGCCGGGCGGGTACATTTTGACGCATCGTCTCGGCGGTTATGCATTTCTGATCAGGCGTGAGGTTTTCCAGCAAATGGGTGGCTTTGACGCGATATTCGGTCGCGGCTATTACGAGGATGTAGACTTGGGCCGGCGGCTCAACCAGGGCGGCTGGCGCATCGGCATGCATCCTGATACCCATATCTACCACGAGGGGGGCGGATCGTTTGGCCGAGATCGGGCTTACAGGGCGTTAAAACGGCGCAGCCGTACGATTTATTTCTCACGCTACCCCAGCGCACGACGCAATATCCTGCTTCTGTCGGGCAATTGCCCGCTGACGGATTTTCCACCCGATCTTTTCAATGGGGTGGAGAACGTGTTTCGGGGGGGCGGAAGCGTTCACTGGTTTACGCCAGAACCCGCCCCCCAGCTTATGTGCCTTCATATGACTCACGATTCGGGGAGTCTAAGCGTGATTGCCAGACTTTTGCTGCGCGGCTGGGTGCGCAAGGATAGGCGTATCTCCGAAATCTGGATGTTGCCAAATCTTCCAAATCCGCTGCGTACGCTGATCGTTCTCCTTGGGCACATGCGCGGGCTCAAGGTGCAATTATGGGAGTAGACCGAGGCAAAACAATGATGATTATTTGTCGACACGTCGAGTCTGGCGCGCTGCTCCGTACCATATGGTGAGTACGCGGCTCTCGTTGTCTATCGCCCTGGCTACATACAACGGCGAGCGCTATCTCGGTGAGCAGCTCGACAGTATTGCGCGCCAGACCCGCCTACCGGACGAATTGGTAATTTCTGATGATGCTTCGGTAGATGCAACGCAAGCCATCGTGCGGGATTTTGCTCAGCGCGTTCCCTTTCCCGTAAGGTTTCAGACAAATAGCGAACGCCTGGGCTCGACGCGCAACTTCGAGACTGCCATACGCGCCTGTACAGGAGATATCATCTTTCTCTGCGACCAGGACGATGTCTGGTACAAGGACAAGATTGCTCTCATCGAGGAACGTTTCATCAGCGATCCCGGCGTGGGCGCAGTATTCAGCGACGCGGACGTGGTCGATCAGGATCTGCGTCCGTTCGGATCGCGGCTGTGGAAAGTGGTGCGATTCGGACCGGAGGAACAGGCACAAATCGCGGTCCATGACGCGCTGTCCGTTCTACTCAGACATCCCGTTGTCACGGGCGCGACCATGGCTTTTCGCGCCCCCTACCGCGACCTCGTGCTTCCCATGCCGGACATATGGCATGATGTCTGGATTGCGCTGGTAATCGGCGCCACTTCACACTTGGCTGCGCTGCCGGCACCACTGATCGCGTATCGCCAGCACGGCGCCAATCAGATTGGCGCCCCGCGCCGTGGAAGGAATCATGCTACCGGGTTACCTCATCGCAGCAAGAAGCACGGTAAAAGCTTTGCTGTGATCCATGGACCCTGGGTTCTCTGCTATGAATTGCTGCAGAAGCGGTTGCTGACATTCGCCGATCGCCTTCCCGACGCGAGGCGGCAGATGAGCCGCATTGAGGAGAAGCTCGGCTTTTTGCGTGCCCGCATCGCGCTGCCCCCTGCACGCTGGCGCCGCTTACCCCGCGCCCTGCGGGAACTTGCCGCCCAACGTTATCACCGCTATGCCTGGGGCCTGAAAAGTTTCTTTGCTGATCTTTGGAAGCGGTATTCTTGAATATGACCTTGAGGACGTATTTCTTAAAAAGTAAAAAGCCTTAAACCATTGTAGCTGAGTAACCAAGCCCAGGATCGACTGCGATTCAACAATTGATTACGCAAAATGCTGGAATTTGGAGTCCCTTATGAGGTATTCTTCGGGATATCGGTGAGCTGCACCAGGGTATCGCTCGTTGTGGCACTTCGAACTTGAATCTGCGCCATATTGATGATTTTTAAAGAGGAAGAATTTAATGAGTTCTAAACATGCCGTATTGATTATTGCCCTTAGTACCGCTTTGATGAGTTGTGGGGGGGGTGGCGGGGCTCCTGAAATAAACTCAACGAACTGTTCTGGCACAGGAATGCAGGCGATCCTTCCAACTTTCGAAAACGAAGCTGCGCGTCAAGCATTTATTGATAAATGCCAAGCGATGGCAGAGAAATAAAGTCAGGAATACGCTGTCGAGTTGAGTACGGTTTGCTCAGGCAAGAATCGATCAAATTCTGAGTTGTTTGCTAGTCGATGACTGATCATGGAACATTTCTGCCTGTGGCGAATTAACAAACCTATTCTTAACTTAACGTCACCTTGGGAAGTCATTAAATCCCAACATGGTCTGCATTTTCTGGCAGATCAGTCGGAGCTACTATAGGTAAAGGCTAATGAGGCGGTAACGCTGAAGATAACTATTTTCTAATCAGAAACCTAATATCATGGGCATTGCAGAGCATTATTAAATTGACGCCCCAATAAAAAAACCACCCCATGCGGTGGTTTTTTTATTGGGGTGCCGGGATGAGGACCGCGCTATGGATTCGACCAGTGAGCGCTGCTCATCTGGACGCGCGAGCATAGCAAGTGGGCACAGGGACAGTCATCGTTTCGTTCGATTGCCTTGAAGAGCGCTTCGATATGAGTAGTGCTAATGGCACGTTAAATCTGATAGGCGAGCCTCGTTATAGTACTAGTGGACCATGAAACCTGATGTTTAACGCGGCTTTTCGCGTCATGCGTTGTTGCAAATCCTCGCGATAGATTCGACTATCGCTGTGGTTTGCGCCTGGCCTGACACAAAAATCCATCGCTTTTATTAATCCAACCAATTGCGAAGCACACCACTAGCGTGACTTGCAGAAGAGGAACTGAATGTTGTAGCTGGAACCTTATTGCCTGACAATGATTTTTCACGCTGCCGGGCGGAATCGCCGCCAAAATGAGTGGCGATCCGGATGAACTGATTCATGGCCATAGACATTGACCACTGAGGGTCACTCGAACCGGAATATGGGGTAAACTTATTTCAACCGACTTCAAAACAAATTGCTCCGAAATCTGCAATGCAGAGCTTCGGCATATGGGTTATAAGTTAACGGGATCCTATGGATTCTTCCCCCCTAAGAAAAACTCTATTGTCGTTATGTTTCCTGTCGCTCGCAGCTTGTGCTTCCCAGAAGGCGGTGAAGGGATTCGACAGTGAATTTGATAGCGGCAAATCCTGGGCTGAACTGCAGGTACAGTTGCCCGCTTACCCCAAGGCGAAGAATCTGCTGCCTTTCGATGCCGGTCCTGCCAGCGATAATCTCCATTACAT
>JBOIFK010000092.1:0-13844 GCA_050741585.1 Nitrosospira sp. | reverse complement strand
CCCCTTGTATATTCAAGCCATTGCGCGTCTGCAATATGCCATTGGCGCTGACGTGCAGGTCGCCATTGCGGGTGTACGCCTCGCTGCCGTCTTCCAGCCGTACGGCAATCCAGCCTGGTCCCCGCACTGCCACGTCGAGATCGCGCCCGGTTTGCTGTGTGGTGCCGGGGCGAAAATCGGCGCCGGCACTCGAGTCCACCACAAATGCCCGCGTCGCCATGGCTTCGCTGAACACCGGCACTGCACGCAATACACTGGTTTCGGCACGATAGCCGGTGGTATTCGCATTCGCCAGATTATTCGCCATGGCGGCTTGCTGTCCCATCGTATGCTTCGCACCGGTCATCGCGGTGTAGATCATGCGGTCCATTGTTTACTCCTGTATTCGGTAAAATAGCCGGAAACGGCGATGGGCGATTTATCAACCATTTCCGTTATTTCATCATCTCAGATTCACTAATGTCTGCAGCAGTTGATCCTGCGTTTTGATGGTCTGGGCATTTGCCTGATACACCCGCTGGGCCGTAATCATATTGACCAGCTCGGAGGTCAGCTCCACGTTCGAGTCTTCAACCGCGCCGGATTGCAGCACGCCCAGACCGCCGGTTTTCGGCGCACCCAGGAGAGGAGTGCCAGAAGTCGTGCTCTCTACCCAGGTATTATTGCCTTGTAGATGCAGGCCCTGCGGGTTGGTGAAATTGGCCAGTACTACCTGGCCCAGGGTTAAGAATTTCCCGCTTGAGTAGCTGCCCTGAAGCATGCCATCGGCGCCGACGTCAAAACCGATCAGCCGGCCGGATGCATAGCCATCCTCGACCATGCTGTTGAGGCCGAAGCTGGAGCCGAACTGTGTCGTGCCCGTAAAATCAAGATCGAAAACCACGGGATCTGCACCCGTGATCACGGGTTTCGTCACATTGAATATTGAAGTGCCTAACGGATCCAGGCTGCCGTTGGACAGAAAGTTCAGCGTGCCTAACGGCGCCCCGCCATTGAGCGCAGCGCCTTCGCTGGTGCCGAATACATCCCAGGTATTGGCCGCCGTCTTGACGAAGTAGGTCGATACCGTGCTCGCGTTGCCCAGGCTGTCGTGAATCGGCGTCGGCACGAAGCTGTGATAGGTGGCTGGGTCGGCCGGATCGAAAGCCGCCGAGGCCAGCGGCGTCTCCCGCATATCCAGGTTAACCCCGGTATTGACGAGGGTGGTTGCCCGTGGCGGCAGATCAGCCGAGGAAATTCTCAGATCCGTTGGCGACCCCGCAATGATCTGGCCATCCGCATTCGCCGAGTAGCCGGTGAGACGCATGCCGGTGCTGGAAACAATATATCCATCCTTGTCAGGATGGAACTGGCCATTACGCGTATAACTGATGACGCCCTGGTCGCTCAGGCGATAGAAGCCACTGCCATTGATCGCAATGTCGAGCGAGTTGTTGGACGCGGTAATGCTGCCTTGGCTGAACTGCTGCGCGATGTCGGCTACTTTCACGCCGATGCCGGCCTGATTGCCACCGCCGCCCGAAAGCGAGTTGGCAAAGACATCGGCAAACTGTGCCTGCGACTGCTTGAAACCCACCGTGTTGGTATTGGCGACGTTGTTGCCGATGACATCCAGGTTCTTGGATGCCGCGTTCAGACCACTTAAGCCTTGCTGAAAACTCATGGTGCACTCCTTAGGTAGCGTCTCTCCCTTGATGAAAAGGGCTGGAGACAGATTATTCCGGGTTTAAAAAATCTGTTTGATATCCGCAAGTCCAACCGATCCGAGTGCGCCAACGTTCAGCTGAACACCCTGATTTCCTTGGGAGACCCCATACACTGTGCCGAGGGAAAGCGTTTGGGCGTCAATCTTCTGGTTGCCGCGCAGCGCATCCACGCTCACGGTATAGCTGCCTTCAGCCGCCTGCGTGCCATCATTGGTCTTGCCGTCCCATTCCAGGGTCAGGGAGCCGGGCTTCTGCGGACCCAGGTCCATGACCTGCACCGCGTTTCCTGAGCCGTCGTATATGGTCACTTTCACCTGATCCGCAGCCTTCGCCAGGTCGACGCCGAACACGCCGCTGTTTCCTGCCAGTTGCAAAGTCGAACCGGACACCAGTACGTTGTGCCCGATCATGCCGGCGGCCTGCAGGGACTGGCCCGCCGTGAAACCGCTCGCCATGGCTTCCATGGTCGCGTTAAGTTTCTCGATCCCGTTTACGGTGCTGATTTGCGCAAGTTGCGAGGTCACCTGGGCGTTATCGAGCGGATTAAGCGGATCCTGGTTCTTCATCTGCGTCACCAGCAGCGTGAGGAAGTGGTCCTGCGGATCGTCAATGTCAGGCTTGGCCGCATTTTTGGCGTTGTACGATGCAAACAGGGCTGAGGCTGGTGAGGTGTCTTGAATAGCGCTCATGGCAGTTTTCCTTATTGTCCGATGGTTAAAGTCTTCAATAGCAGTGTTTTCGCAGTATTCATCATATCCACGTTGTTCTGGTATGAACGCGAGGCGGAAATCATATCGACCATCTCCTCCACCACGTTCACGTTGGGCATGGTCAAAAAACCCTCCTTGTTTGCCAGCGGATGGCTGGGCTCATAAACCATCTTCATCGGCGACTGGTCCTCGATTACCGACGCTACCCTCACACCGTTCGTACCGTTGGCGGCGCCACTGGCATCGATTCCGGACTCGGGCTGGGTACTTGCGAATATCACCTGCTTCGCCTTGTAAGGCTGGCCATTGGAGCTTACCGCGCTGTCGGCATTGGCCAGGTTGCTCGCAACCACATTAAGACGCTGATTCTGGGCTGTCATGGCCGATCCGGCGACGGTGAATATATTGAATAGCGACATGGTGTGTTTTCTCCTTAACCCTGAATAGCGGCCAGCATCATCCTGATCTGGTTGCTGATGAATGTAAGATTGGCTTCATAATGAATTGCATTATCGGCAAACTGGCTGCGCTCCACGTCCATGTCGACCGTATTGCCGTCCACGCTGCCTTGCACGGCGGTACGGTACAGTAGCGGTGAGGCAGGTGTCGCGCCGGCGGGGGGCGCAATGTGATTCGGCACGCTGGTAGCCAGCGTGACAACGCCGCTGCTGCCGGTCAGCGCGCCTTGCAGCGCAGCACCGAAGTCGATGTCGCGTGCCTTGTACTTCGGCGTATCCGCGTTGGCGATGTTGGAGGCAATCAATTGTTGCCGATGGGCTCGCAGATTTGCGGCGTCCTGATAAAAACGGAATGTTGAATCAAGTTTGTCGATCATGATCACTCCTCAAGCAATGGGCTTTCCTGCCGTAAATAAACATATGAGCCATCGTATTACATGACGGGCCCGCCCAAAACATGGAGCAAAGGGTCAAAACCCCTTCATCTTCACGCTTTGAAATTTCCTCCACCTTGCGCTTGAATTAAGAGAGGTCGCACGATGACTTTTCCTCCCTGATCAATGCCGGTGGATTCAGGCGAACCAGCTTGGTGAAGGCTGGCAGGTGACAACGACATGATAGATGACGGGCATCGAAGCAATCCAACGAACAATGGGCAAAATCGGGCTCACTTCTCACGGTTGCCCGGGACGCGGCCGGACTAGAATGGCCGTCATTCTCGGCTCATCCCGATCCGGGGGAATATCATTAGAGGAACCCGTCATGCCTATTTCGTCCCTGCGGCAGATGCCATTCACCCTGGGTCTGATCGCGCTTTTTTCCGGACCCGCATTCGCATCAGCATCGGCGCCAGCAAATGGAAAGCAGGATCCACGCCTTATTCGGGAAGCTGTCACGAGTTTTTTGCGCACCCAGTCGGCCGGTCTGCCCGGCCAGACCGAAATCACGCTCGGCGAGATTGATGCACGCATCAATCTTCCTTCCTGTACAGCACTTGAAGCGGCGTTGCCGCCCGGCGGCCGCGCATGGGGCAACACAACCGTGATGGTGAATTGCGCGGTGCCGTATCCATGGACGATTTACGTACGCGCAACCGTGAAAGTGGTGGCGGACTACGTGGTCAGCGCCAGACCGCTGGCTCAGGGCCAGACACTGACCGCCGCGGACCTGACGACTCGCAGGGGAGACCTGACCCAGTTGCCATCCGGAATCGTCACCGATCCCAGTCAGGCTTTCGGCAGAACGATGTCCGGCAGCATTCCCTTCGGCAGTCCATTACGCCAGGACATGCTGCGTATGCGGGCCGCCGTAACGCAGAACCAGAGCGTGAAACTGGTTTCCAACGGACGTGGGTTCAGCATAAGCGCGGAAGGCAAGGCGCTCGCCAACGCAGCCGAAGGGCAAGCGGTACAGGTCCGGAGCATGTCGGGCCAGATCGTCAGAGGGATTGCCCGCGCCGGCGCAATAGTGGAAGTCGGTTATTGATGTCTGCTACAAATTCCACTGTAATTGGATGCGCCACCGCCGGAGGCACCGGTTTACAATTCGCCCGCCTCAGCCCATACTCCGCTGTCGGCCTATTGGAAAAGGAATGGGTGAATTAGAGGAATGGTTGGACTGGAAAATATTCACATGAAACGACAAGCAATGCAGAGATCGGGCAAGCCTGGTCAACTTTAAGCCGGATAGACCTCAAGTTTTTCCGGAGATTGCCGTTAAGCTGTTTACGGTCAATAGGAGATACATCGTGAAAATAGATAATTCCATCACTACCACCGTCGCATCGATGGGTGAAGCGTCGGTACGCCCGGACAAGACCGGGCAAAGAACGGAAGGAACCCCTGCGCCAGCCGACCGTGACAACGTTCAACGGAGTGCGCAGTTGCGGAGTATCGAGAAAAATTTCGCCAGCGGCGAAGTATTCGATGCCGCCCGCGTCGAAGAAATCAAGCAGGCAATCAGCGAGGGCCATTTTGTTGTGAATCCCGACAAAGTGGCGGATCGCCTGCTGGAAACGGTGCGGGATCTGATACAGACCAGGCATGCCTGACCCTGACCTGAAAGCGCCTTTGGCGGAGACAGTTTACGATCCGGTTGCCTGTGTCGCTCGCGAATGCGCTGCGACGCGGGATTTCATTGATGTCCTGGAACGGGAACAGTACGCCTTGCAACAAGCGGACGTTTCTCTTCTTCTTGCGCTGGAAAAAGAAAAAGTACAGCAGGCCCAGCAACTATCCCAGTTGACCGATGCACGCAATCGTTGGCTTGCGAAGCTGGGCTACGCACAGGATCGCACCGGCATGGAGCGCGGACTGAAGATTTTTCCCGCCGCTACCGATGCCTGGCAGAAACTTCTTCGGCTTGCGGAAACCGCCAGTCAACTCAATAAAATCAATGGGGTTCTGATCGGTCAGCGCCTGCGCTATAACCAGCAGGCACTCGCGGTGCTGCAAGCGGCAACCCACGGCACGGGGCTATATGGCTCGGATGGCCAGCCCAGACTTTTCTCCATCGGGCGTCCACTCGGCGAAGGCTGAACGTCGCCTGCATCGCTGCGCGCACCTTGCCGCCTGTGTCCATGATCCCGAATATGGTAATTGAACGCTCATTTCAGCGCCCTGCCCTCTCGTTTCTCAACTTGGCGCCACGATCCCGCAGCGCCAGTCGGCGCTTCAGGCCGAAAATCCGTTGAGCGAGTCGGACGGGGCGTCCGACTCATGTGGGATTTCGAGAGCTTCAGGCGAGGCGTCGGGTACTGTGGATAAAATCATCAGCGTGACACGCCGGTTGCGCGCACGGCCTTCCTCGCTGTCATTCGGTTCCACGGGCCGGTTCTCGCCGTAGCCCAGCGCCGTAAGCCGCGTGGCACCCACCCCATTGTCGATCAGCAATCGCACCACGCTACTGGCACGCACTGCCGACAACTCCCAGTTGGAAGGAAATCTTGCGCTGGTGATCGGAATATCATCGGTGTGGCCTTCCACCTGAATCGCATAATCGCCATTCTTCAGCACGCCTCCCACGGCCTTGAGCGCCCTGCTGGAATCCTCCTGCAATGTCGCTTCGCCGCGTGCGAAAAGAACGCTTGCATTGATCTCGACACGCACGCCGCGCTCGTTTTGGGTGACGCGCACCTCTCCGTTTTCGACGAGGGAGGAAAATGCCGCCATGATATCGCGTGCGATACTCTGCATCCGTTCATGCTGCCGGAGCTGCGCTTCCGCGAGTCGGCTCATCTTTTGCTCCACGGCATCGGGCGGCGCCGGCGGGACAATGATTGGCAAAGGCTCCGCATCGGGAACGTCAGGAGCCATGATCACCGGTTCGCTGCGGTCCGGTTCCTTGCCAATGGCGCTGACGGACGTTTGCGCCAGCGCCCGGTATTTGCCCTCGCTTACCTGCGAGACCGCATACATCACGGCAAACACCGCGAGCAGCAAGGTGATAAAGTCCGCATAGGACACCAGCCAGCGGTCAGGGTTGTCATGCTCGTCCGATCTGGACTTGCGCCGCATTTTAGGCGCCGGATTTTGCCGGTAGAGGGGCAAGGACCGGGCAGAATACTCAAGACGCATGAATCCTCCGTTATTTCTTTTCGTCGCTGCCATGATCGGCCTCCCGGCGATCCGGCGTTCTTCTGTCGGGGTTGCCTGCCCTTACACTATGGGGATGGCGGCGTTCCCTCCTGGTGCGCCGTTCGGTTTGCAGACTCTTGCTCCATTCCGTGGCTTTCACCGGCGTCTCCTTGCTGCCGTCGTCCGGGTGCGCTGTATCTTTGGTGTTATTCACCATCGCCATTCCGTCGTCCTTCATTATTATTGCCCTTATACGATTTTGGGCGGGAGGGATTGGAACAGCGGCTTGCCATCCATTCCATCCTCACCTCGCCAGAAGCGGCCGCTCGTTTCGCCATGGCACAATTCAATCATTCGGAACCTGCCTGGCTTCGTGCGACGCGACCGCCACGCGTCATACCATATATCCTTTCAGCCGGCCCGTTATCAGCCTCGGGTTTTCGTCATTGGCAATTCCCACCAGCCCATCCACCAGCATTTCGCGCATTAACACCTGGCGTGCGATCAGGGTCTTCAGTTTGTTGGCGATCGGCAGAAACGCAAGATTGGCCAGCCCCACGCCGTAAATGGTCGCCACGAATGCCACGGCAATGCCGGCGCCCAGGTGAGTCGGATCGGACAGGTTTTCCATCACCTGAATGAGCCCCATCACCGCTCCCAGGATGCCAATGGTCGGCGCGTATCCCCCAGCCGCCTCCCACACCCTGGCGCCTTGGCGATGCAGGTCCTCGAACGTCTCGATCTCCACCTCCAGCACGCGTTTCAATACCTGCGGCTCGGTGCCGTCCACCACCAGTTGCAGCCCTTTCCTCACGAAGGGGTCATCGATACCCTCGATGTGCGGATCAAGCGCCAGCAACCCCTCTTTGCGCGCAGCGGCGCTCCAGGTTGCAATATGCTCCATCAGCGCGGTGGCATCGAGCAGCGGCGGAACAAATACCCAGCGGCCCATTCTCATGCCGAGCAGGAACTGCCGCACGGGGCTTTGCAACAGTACCGCTCCCAGCGTACCTCCCAGCACGATAGCGAAAGCCGTCAGCTGGAAGAGCGAGGCGGCGTTGCCGCCTTCCAGCGCCTGGCCGCCAAAGACGGCGATTAAAGCAACGATGATGCCAATTATGCTATTGAAGTCCATGCGCATTCCTTTAGTTTGGCGCGCAACCGCGCGACGACCTGATTATGTATCTGACATACTCGGGATTCGGATACCCCGAGAACCGCACCGATCTCCTTGAAATTCAATTCCTGCTCGTAGTACAGTCCCATCAATGTCTTTTCCCGCTCCGGCAGACCCGCGATGGCGTCAACCAACACTTGCCGCAGATTGCTGTCCAGCAGGCTTGCCAGTGGATCGGGGCTCGTGTCGGCACAGTTGCGCTCCAGGAAATCATCGTCGCCGCCCTCCACAAAGTCTTCATAATGGATAAGCTGGGTTCCGTGCGCATCCAGCAACATCTGCTGATAGCCGGCGATCGGCACCTCGAGTTCTTTCGCTATCTCAGCTTCGGCAGGCGAACGGCCAAGACGTTGCTGCAGCGTATGCACCGCCACTTCGATTTGACGCATGCTCTTGCGCGCCCCCCGCGGCAGCCAATCTGTCTGACGCAGTTCATCCAGCATTGCGCCACGGATGCGCTGCGCCGCGTAGGTCTCGAACTGGGCTCCCGGGGTTTCCTCATACCGGCTCAGGGCATCCATAAGCCCGACCATGCCGACCTGGACCAGGTCGTCCACCTCCACGCTGGCTGGGAGCTTGGTCATCATGTAATTGGCAATGCGCTTGACCAGCGGAATGAACTCGTCGAGTGGACGCTGTTTATCGATGACACCGGCTGCGTTATACATGGCTCACCTGTGATCCTTGCAACCCCGCGGGCATGGCGCCTGGTCGGCCACCTTGCGTCAGGCATTGCATGAAGCCTTTCAGCCCCCTGTCCTCATTACCGTACTCGCCCTCGTGGCATGGCCAGCGAGTTAGCGATTCCGCCACGCGACAGAATGCGGACACGGAAATAGAAGAGGGAAAGGATTCGATCACCGGACGTCCCAGACGGATTGATTGCCTGAGCTTGTCATCCGGCGGCACAAAACCCATAAAATCGAGTGATACCGCCAGATAGCGGTTTGCCACTCTTTCCATGTTGTCAAAAATCATCCGCGCTTCGGTCTCGGCAGCGGTCTTGTTGATCAATACGTGGAACCGCCGTTTGCCATGCTCGCCGCTGATATGCTTGATCAGCGCATAGGCTGCGGTAATCGAAGCCGCTTCTGGCGAAACCACCACCACGACTTCGTGGCTGGAAAAATTGAGTGACAGTAACCGGCTGGCTCGGCCTGGCGCCGCATCGACCAGCACCACATTCACTGGTTGAACAAGGCGTCCGAAACAATCGATTAGATGAGCCTGATCACCCGGGTTAAGCTTTTCAAGCGCGCGCATGCCGCGTCCTGCTGATAGTAAGCGGAAGCCTTGCGGACCGGGAATAATCACTTCTTCAAGTGTCTTGTCGCGGCGCATCACGTCCAGTAGATCGCGGTGCGCGTTGAGGCCCAGCGTACCGCTCAGGTTGTTGGCGCCTGCATTCTCGTCGATCACCAATACGTCTCTGCCACTTTGCGCAAGAGCCACCGCCAGGTTGATGACTGTCGTCGTCTTGCCCCCGCCTGGGCCGCCGGAAATAACGGTAACAATACGCAGGGGGTCCTGTACCAGCAGGCGGCGCAACCCTTCGGCCTGATCCTCGATTGGTTTAGCCAAGATGAACTCCGCTTATATCCAGTTTGGCGGCGCCATTTTTAACGCCGGCCATGAACAACGGGAAGGCGTCCTCCGGCATGGCGAAGGGAGAAGCCGCAGGAATGTTGTTAAATGCATCGTTGACCAGGTGGCCGGGATTCGCCAGATGCAGGTCCTCCGGCACGCGCTGCCCCGTGGCGATGTAGTAAAGCGGCAGCTGATGCCGGATGGCGATATCAAGTACGCAGCCCGTTGCGACCGCCTCATCCAGCTTGGTGATGATGGCACCTGCCAGGCCGCCGCCCTGATAGGCGTGAACAACCTCATTCAGCGTATCCCCGCTGGACGCGGCGTTGAGCAACAGCAAACGCTTGACCTCGGTTCCGCAACCAGCCAGCATCGCGACCTGCTCGGCAACCATTTTGTCGCGCTGGCCCATGCCCACGGTATCGATCAGCACCATATGCTTGCCCCGCAGTTCCGCGAGCGCCAGGGCCAAATCCTGCGTGTCTTTCACCGCAAACACCGTGACGCCCAGGATCTTGCCATAGATGCGCAGTTGCTCATGGCCACCGATCCGATAACCATCCGTGGTCAGCAGCGCCAGCTTGTCCGCACCGTGGCGGACAACACAGCGCGCCGCAAGCTTGGCCGTGGTTGTGGTCTTGCCTACGCCGGTGGGCCCCACCAGCGCGTAAACGCCACCTTTCTCCAGCATTTCGTTCTCGTTGCCAATGGTCTGAATATTGCCCGCCAGAACCGTCCTTACCCAATTCATTGCGGCTTCCTCGCGCCCTTCTTCCACCCCTTCCTGGCGCCCTTCATATGCCAGGGGCAGCTTATCCAGCAGATCGTGCGCCAGGGAGGCGCTGAAGCCGGCCGCCAGCAGTTGGTGCAGCACCCGACCGCGAATCGGGTCGCGTCGCTGCCGCTCGTTCCAGGTCAGCGTGGCCAATTGGTGTTCCAGGTTGCCTCGCATCGACTTGATCTCCCTCAGCACGGTTGCGGCGACTTCGTCGGCCACCTCGCGGGCTGTGGACACCGGTTTCTGTTTATTGACGGGAACTCTGGCCGCCTTGCGGGCACCGGTTGCCGTCTGCCGCCTCATGCTGCGGGCCGTGGGCTCCGCCGTTACCGGATCCTTCGCTGACTCCGCCAGTGTACTTGCCACCTGATCCGCTATTCGCTTGATGATGGAATGCTTCGTTTTGCGCGAACTCATTGTGATCTCCCGTTTCTTGACTCCGCTGGCTTCCGGCGCCGCCATCCTGAATATCATTGGATTTTTCGTGTGATGAGATTCGATGGCAGGATCAGCAGCCATCCAGGGTTTTGCCAATTGCCCCCGCTCGCCGTCCAAAACGGGAAAATTGAGCTGGGATAAACCCTTGAAGCCCGCTTCAGCCTTCACGTCGGACCCAGGGGAAGTTTTATCAGCGGGAGCGCTAATGGCTGGTACCGGGCTGCCGGGTTCGGTTTCATGCTCTTCACGGCGCGGGGATGCCACGGCTTCCGCTTCTTCATCCTTCACTGGCGGCGAAACCAGCGCCGTGATGTCCTCCGAGCCCAACGCCAATATCTCGACACCTCCATCGACCGTGCGATTGGACAGAATCACGCCATCGGGTCCAAGCGCTTCGCGTACCATGTGCAGTGCGTCACGTGTCGTTTTTGCCAGAAATCGTTTAATGCTCATGCCCTTGCTCCTAAAATAGAGGTAACTTTGATGTTGCTGGAATCGGGTACTTCAGCATGCGACAGTATCTTGAGCTGGGGCAAAGCCCGGCGCAGGAAGCGTGCAAGCAAAGTTCTCAGCGGTGCCGGTACCAGCAGCACCGGGACAAGACCGACTTGCTCCTGGCGCTGACTGGCCCCTGTGGCTTCGCGCAACAGGGTATCGGCCAGTCCCGGCTCGATGCCGGCGCTGTTCGGACTGGCTTGCAGGGCCTGCGTCAGCAATCTTTCCAGCCCCGTATCCAGCGCCATCACCTGCAACTCGTCAGCCTGCGGCCAGATCTGCTGAACGATTGCACGGCCCAAAGCAATACGAACAAAAGCGGTCAATTCATGCGGATCCTGTATCCGCGCGCCGTGCTCGGCCAGAGCGTCGACAATCGTCCGCATGTCACGAATGTGCACACTCTCTTCAAGCAGGTTTTGCAAAACTTTCTGCACGATCGAGAGTGGCAGGAGCTTGGGGGTCAGATCCTCTACCAGCTTCGGCGAATCTTTCGCCAGACGGTCGAGCAGCTGCTGTACTTCCATGCGGCCGAGTAATTCCGATGCATGGATGTGCATTAAATGATTTAAATGCGTCGCCACGACGGTGCCAGGGTCGACCACGGTATAACCCAGCATCTGGGCCTGCTCGCGCTGACCGGCTTCGATCCAGGTTGCCGGCAGCCCGAATGCGGGATCGCTGGTGGCAAGACCGGTCAAACTACCGGAAACGCCACCCGGGTTGATCGCCAGGTACTGGCTCACATTGACCTCGCCAACGCCGATCGAGACGCCTTTGAGGGTGATGCGATAGCCATTGGGACGCAATTCCAGGTTGTCCCGAATATGGACCGAAGGCGGCAGATAACCAATCTCCTGGGCGAACTTCTTGCGCACACCCTTGATCCGCCGCAGCAGTTCGCCGTCCTGGGCTTTGTCCACCAGGGTGATCAACCGGTACCCAACCTCAAGTCCCAGGATATCCACCGGCACGACGTCATCCCAGCTCGCATCCTGCACTTCGGGCTGTGCGGCAGGTGCGACAGCAATCTGGGTCGCTGCCTTCTTCCCGCGCTGGGTCATCATATACGCGCCGCCGCCGATTACCGCGGCCAGCAGCAGAAAGGCAACATGCGGCATGCCCGGTATCAGGCCCATGAGACCGACGATAGAAGCCGTCAGAATCAACACCTGGGGGCGGGAAAAAAGCTGGCTCACCAGTTGGCCGCTGATATCCTCGTCGGTCCCCACCCGGCTTACCACCAGGCCTGCGGCGGTCGAGATGATGAGTGCCGGAATTTGTGCGACCAGGCCGTCGCCGATGGCGAGCAGCGTGTAGTTCCTGGCAGCAGTGGCGATATCCAGGTCATGCTGGAGTATGCCGACGATCAAACCGCCGATCACATTGATGAACAGGATCAGGATGCCCGCTATCGCGTCGCCCCGCACGAACTTGCTAGCGCCATCCATCGACCCGTAGAATTCCGCCTCCTGGGCGATGGCAGTGCGGCGCCTGCCAGCTTCCTCTTCGCCCAGTAGCCCGGCATTCAGATCGGCGTCGATCGCCATCTGTTTGCCCGGCATCGCATCCAGGGTAAAGCGCGCCGCGACTTCGGCGATGCGGCCGGCACCCTTGGTAATCACGATGAAATTGATGATAACCAGAATGATGAACACAACGATGCCCACCGCGTAGTTGCCACCCACCAGGTAATGGCCGAACGCCTCGATCACCTTTCCGGCCGCATCCGGGCCGGTATGACCTTCCATCAGCACAATGCGGGTTGAAGCGACATTGAGCGACAGCCGCAACAAAGTGGTAAGCAATAGCACGGTGGGAAATACCGCGAATTCCAATGGTTTGTGCGTATGAATGCTGACCAGCAACACCATGATGGACAACGCGATGTTGAAAGTGAACATGATGTCGAGCAGGAAGGCCGGCAACGGCAGTACCATCATGCCCAGAATCATGAGGATCAATAACGGGCCCGTGAGGTTGCGGGCATTCACGCCGTTAAATACGAAACTGAGTCTGGCAAACGCATTCATTGGTTATTCGATCCTGTCTCGGGTGCGTCAAATGGCGTATGATCCGGATCCATTTCCGGGGGTACCGCCAGGGTATCCGGCATGCGGGGCGCTTTGCCGCCGTATTCGCGGTGGCGGCGCAGCTGATAGATGTAAGCCAATACCTCAGCCACGGCGTTGTATAACGTCTGGGGGATCTCGTCCCCCACTTCGGCATGGTGGTACAGGGCACGGGCGAGCGGGGGCGCTTCCAGTACCGGTACCTTATGCTCCTGGCCTATTTCCCGAATTTTCAGCGCCAGGAGGTGCGAACCCTTGGCGACGACACGCGGTGCACGCATCTTGCCGTCTTCGTACTTGAGCGCAACCGAGTAGTGTGTTGGATTGGTGACGATGACGTCGGCCCTGGGAACCTCGGCCATCATGCGCTTCCTTGCCATCTCGCGCTGCTGGGCGCGGATGCGCGCCTTGATCTGGGGATCACCATCGGTTTCCTTGTTTTCCTGGCGCACTTCTTCTTTGGTCATCTTGAGTTTGCGATGGTGATCCCAGAGTTGAAATGGGACGTCCACCGCTGCAATCAATATCATGGTCCCGGCGATGGTGAGAAAGCTCATGATGACCAGGTCACCCATATGGCCGGCGCCCATGGCAAGCGGAGCGGCAATCAGCGACAGTACCGCTTCCTTGTGATCCCAGATCGTCCAGGCGCCCACCCCGCCGATTAGCGCTGCCTTGAGAAGCGCCTTGGTGAGCTCGATGAGGCTATGCCATGAAAACATGCGACCCACCCCGCTGACAGGGTTGAGCCGCTTAAAATCGGGCGCGAGAGACTTCCAGGTAAAGAGCCAGCCTGAAATCAGTATCGGTGCAGCCAAGGCCACCAGGAACATCAGCATCAGGAAAGG
>JBOIFK010000091.1:0-3734 GCA_050741585.1 Nitrosospira sp. | reverse complement strand
GCCCGGATTCATGCTGACAGGATGCAATAAAGTAATTCGCAACCCTTAGTTTCTACACGCTACGAGTGATTTGTGAGGCTCCAGCCCGGATTCTGTTCAAATATCAGGCTTTGCGACAGAATGCTTTTTATTCCTCGCGTTCTCAAAGAGAAGGAGACGACGTCCCCGGTATGTGGGCAAGCTCCGACAGGGAGGAAGTAAAATAGCTTATTTATACCCAAACGATGAAAACAACTGACACTCAAAGAGCGCTGGGATAATTAAGGCTGAGATAATTAGACAACAAAATGCAACCCCAGAATAGCTGTAAGATCTTACAGGTGCCAATGGCGGATTTTGCTGGGGGATTTCTTTTTATAGGCGGATTTACAGTTTTGCAGGCGCCGTAATTCCTGAAAAATCAGGCGGAATGAAAATTTCCTTTGCTAAAAAGGATCCTTGGCGGTCCGGGGCGGCAGGGTAGTTATACCGGCAAACCGATGCTTGTTACCAGCGTCATGAGAGCGTCACCATCAGCAATATGGGCAACCTGCTGCCCTGTTTTTGAATATGCTATATACAGAGAGAAAGCGAGGACCGCAGTCAGCGTAAAAGTATAAGAAAAGTTGCTAGCGGCGTATTATGCGGCCCTTATATAGCGCGTTCTGCCATGCACAGGCTCATCATTCAGTCTTTCGACCTCATCCGGATATTTGCCTGTGCCTCCGCCTTATTCAGGGCCGAAATGTGGCGTCCGAATGCATCTCGTGTTTTCCTGTCTCCCTGGGCACTCTTGATACTGCGTTCACACCGCCAGCGTTTACCCGTCTTTGTGACGATCAGGCGCATTTCGTCGCGTGAATGTTGAACATGGCAGTGGTAGCAATAAATATTGGCAGGCATAGTTGTATCGTTGGATTTCATCTGCGTAAAAATATCCAGAAGTGTCCCCAGCGTTTCCCTGAAAAAAGAAGGGGTCAGACTTGTTGGCCCAACCCCTTGTTTTTATGTGGCGCGCCCGGCAGGATTCGAACCCACGACCCCTTGGTTCGTAGCCAAGTACTCTATCCAACTGAGCTACGGGCGCTAAAACAGTCAATTGTGTACTGTGTTATTCGAATTGCTAGCGGCCTGTCGGACTTAAAGAATCGAAGGCTCTTACAGCTGATTTCTGTCAAATCCGACAAGGGCATTATATCAGACTGGTGGATCATCGGGTCAAAGCAAACTCTGCTAGCTGGATATTTTCCAGAATCCCATTATGAATGACCCTTACAGCCGGTGATTAACATTTACGCACTTGACCAGCCGGCTTCCCGCCTATAATCGGTAGGAAGAAGCACGGCTGAGCGACCCTCGCTCGCGTCGTATTCGCAAGGACGTATTATGAACAAGGCGCTGCTCAAATTTTCCCGCGCCGATTATTCCAGACCTCCTACCTCATGAAAGGAAACCACTATGAAATTTCTTATTTCAGGAAGCCGTGGAACAGACGATCCAACAATGGCAACACTGCCCTTCATGGCAGCGAAAGTCGCACTCGAACAAGGCCATGACGTGATTCTTTTTCTATGGAATGAGGCGGTGACACTTGCACGTCCCGGAATTGGCGATCACGTAACAGGGGTTAATTTACCGCCGTTAAAGGATGTTTTAGCGGCAATTCAGGCTGCCAGCATCCCGATATGGGTTTGCGGTGCTTGCGCCACCGCGAGAAAGGTCGAAGAAGCCGACCTCATATCCGGAGCAGTGATCAAGGCCATGGGGGACTATATCAAGGCGGTAGCGGAGCGGGAAAGATGCGTCGCTTTCTAATGCCAAACGCATGGACAAAGGCCCATTATGCGCAGGCCACCATTGGAAAGCTTAACGATCGGGAATGAGAACCGCCGCACCTGTCAATTTTCCTTCCCGCAGTCTTGTCAGGGCGATATTGGCCTGATTTAACGGAAAGGATTCCGTCGTCACTTTAATTGGTATTTCCGGCGCCAATGCCAGAAATTCTTCGGCATCCCGGCGGGTGAGGTTGGCAACTGAAAGCAGCCGTTTTTCGCGCCATAGAATGTCGTAGGGGAACGCAGGAATATCGCTCATGTGGATACCTCCACAAACGACAGTTCCACCCGGACGCACTGCGCGCAACGCAGCTGGCACCAACGCACCCACCGGCGCAAAAATAATGGCGGCATCGAGCTCTTCGGGTGGCACTGTGTCCGCGCCGCCTACCCAGGCTGCGCCCATTTTACCGGCAAAATTCTGTGCTGCCGTATCGCCGGGGCGTGTGAGTACAAATAGCTCTCGTCCCTGATAGCGCAGGATTTGCGCCACAATATGCGCTGCGGCGCCGAAACCGTAAATTCCAATGCGATCGGCATTTTCAGCCATTTTAAGCGCGCGATAGCCAATGAGCCCGGCGCATAGCAACGGCGCCGCTTCGATATCGCTATAAATATCGGGAATACGGAAACAATAACGCGCGTCCGCGACAGTGTATTCTGCATAGCCGCCATCGATTTGATAACCGGTAAATTTAGCATTCGCGCATAAATTCTCGTAGCCACCGCGGCAATAGCGGCAACGGCCACAAGTCCAGCCCAGCCAGGGAATACCGATCCGTTCGCCAATAGTGAAATTGCGGACATTTGTCCCACAAGCCATCACCCGCCCAACAATCTCGTGACCGGGAATAATGGGCAATTCTGGATTAGGCAATTCACCATCAATTACATGCAAATCCGTGCGGCAAACGGCGCAGGCTGCTACCCTCACCAGCAGCTGATCCGCGCCCGGTTGAGGGCATGGCAAACAACGCATGTGCACCGTTTGCCCCGGCTTATCCAGCACCATGGCCTGCATCGAATCGGCTAGCCTGCGCATGATGGAATCATAAATTGTATCGGCCACGGGTCTCTGAAGGGGCTGTGGGTTGCCCTCCGCCCGGCCTGATTACATAATCAGGCACGCCGCCAATGGGCATGATCCGCCGTTGGCCACTCAGGATCAAATTATGAACGATAATACTCGCGCCACGTATCCGCCGCTCAACACCCTCAAGCCCGTCACACGGGATCTCTCTACTGTCGACGGCCCGATCATCCGGTTTGGCATGCCCTGGCCAAAAATGCCTTTCCCGACCAGGATGACGATTATCCGTCTTGCCGGCGGCAATCTGTTTGTTCATTCGCCAACATGCCTCGTGCCGGAACCCAAAATAGAAATTGCAAAAATGGGAACTCCCCGCTGGATTATCGGCCAGAACCGCATTCACTATTGGTGGATTCCGGAATGGAGAAATGCGTTTCCGGACGCAGAAATCTAGCTCGCACCCCGCATTAGAGAACAGGCTGGTGGCCGCATCAATTTTGATTGCTTCGCTCTGAACGACAACACCGGTTATCCATGGGATACAGAAATCGCGACACTGCCTATTACGGGAAACTACATGACAGAGGTTGAGTTCTTTCATACCGCAAGCCGAGCACTCATCCTGACAGATTTCATCGAGAACTTTGAGTCACGGAAGCTGAATTCGTTCATCGCGCGCTGGTTGACCCGGCTTGGCGGGGTGCAGGATCCCGACGGCCAGATGCCGCGTGACACGCGTCTGACCTTCTCCAGGCAGAAACCACAGTTGCGGGCAGCAGTCGAAAAGATGATCGCCTGGAATCCGGCACGCGTCATTCTTGCGCACGGGCGCTGGTATGAAAGGAATGGAGCAGCCGAATTGCGGCGGGCATTTCGATGGATGCTCGATT
>JBOIFK010000090.1:0-3686 GCA_050741585.1 Nitrosospira sp. | reverse complement strand
GAGGTTACCTTGGACTAACACCGCCACCACTCAGGGCGGTTTGTCCTACATGCCCAGGACCAATCGGTGACATCGACCTCATCCTTGTAATTCTCGTCCTGCGCTTCCCCTTGATGGGGCCTTGGCGGGCGCGCTCTACCTTAAGAAACATGTCACCCTGCGCCATCGCTACTCATCTGCTAGTGGTTTTGATGGAGAAAACGGAAAGCTATAGGAGGCTATAGAAAGCGAGACACAAATACCGTAAGGGGAGGGATGGCATACGTACTAAGCAAAATGTTTAGCTGCCCCGCCGAACCGCTGGACAGGAGCATACGCCGAATTCAGACTTTTACGTTAGCAGCAATCTTCCACCCGGCCTCAATCGCGGCATCGCCACTACCGTCGGCTTTCTGCGGCGTGTACTCTACCTTGAATTCCGCAAAGTTAAGGGTAACGTTCTCGGTTATTCGATCCTCGTCTCCGCTGCCGCCGGTCGATATTGACGTAACGAGAACTTCCTTCATCGTTATCTTCAGATACTCAAGCGCCGCCTCGCCGGCTTTGCGCACAGTCAGCACGCCTTCATCAAAGTGCTTGCCGTTACAGCAGGAAATAATGAGCGTGGGCGAGCCCTTGTCAACGTATTTAGTAACAGACAAGTCGTTTACGCTCACCTTGCCCACACCTCCCCCCGAACCCATATGCGTGGAGCCAGACTGGCTCATTCCCCAGCTCCAGGCTAACACGTCAGTCTCATCTTTATGTTTGTCGTCAGTGGATTCACCTTTTACATCGCCCAACTTCAAAAACATGTCAGCGGCCATGACTATCTCCTTGTGATAGGACTGCGTTTTCGGTGCTGCTCATATGACTATAACTGGTCAACGTTTGCCTGGTACTATCCGCTGGGGAATGTATCTCCAGCGATTCTTCTCAGACCGTCTTCGCGGATGGCAGCTTGGATACCAGACGCAGTGATACGGTCAGGCCTTCAAGCTGATAGTGTGGTCGTAAAAAAAACTTCGACGTGTAATAACCCGGACTACCTTCAACTTCTTCGACGACAACCTCCGCCGCCGCCAAGGGTTTTCGCGCCTTGGTGCTTTCCGATGAGTGTGCCGGATCGCCATCCACATAATTCATGATCCATTTCTGTAGCCACATCTGCATGTCGGCACGCTCCTTGAACGAACCGATTTTGTCACGCACGATGCATTTGAGATAATGTGCGAAACGACAGCAGGCAAAAAGATACGGTAATCTCGCTGCAAGATTGGCATTCGCTGTGGCATCGGGATCGTCATATTCGAATGACTTTTGCAGCGATTGGGCTCCGATGAAAGCAGCAAAGTCTGAATTTTTGCGATGTAAGAGTGGCATGAACCCATTCTTCGCCAGTTCCGCTTCGCGACGATCACTTATAGCGATCTCGGTGGGACATTTCATATCAACTCCACCGTCATCCGTCGGAAAAGTGTGAACAGGCAACTCTTCCACGGAGCCGCCGGATTCCACGCCACGGATGCGCGAGCACCACCCATAGAGCTTGAAGGACTTATTGATATTCACAGCCATGGCGTAAGCAGCGTTGGCCCACGTATACTTGCTGTGGTCGGCTGCCCCGGTATCTTCTTCGAAATCGAATTCTTCCACGGGATTGGTCTTGGCGCCGTAGGGTATGCGCGCGAGGTAGCGGGGCATAGCGAGCCCGATATAACGCGAATCTTCGGACTCTCGCAGCGAACGCCATGCCGCGTATTCTGGAGTCGTAAAAATTTTGGTCAGGTCGCGCGGGTTCGCAAGTTCCTGCCAGGAATCCATCTGCATTACGGCAGGGCTCGCGCCGGCGATAAAGGGCATGTGGGCCGCTGCGCAAACCTTGGACATTTCGCCTAGAAGTTCCACGTCAGGCGGACTGTGGTCGAATGCGTAGTCGCTTACCATGCAGCCGAAGGGCTCTCCTCCAAACTGACCATATTCTGCTTCATACACCTTCTTGAACAATGGGCTCTGATCCCAGTTTGTACCCTTGTAGCGTTTAAGCGTCTTGCCCAGATCACTTTTCGAGATGTTCATGAAGCGGATCTTCAGCATCTCGTCGGTCTCGGTATTGCTGATGAGGTAATGTAGTCCGCGCCATCCACCCTCCAGCTTCTGGAAGTCCTGATGGTGCATGATAAGATTCACCTGTTCCGAAAGCTTGTGATCCAATTCGGCGATAATCGCTTCGATGGATTTAACTACATCATGACCGATAAGCTGGGTTTGCGAGAGAGCCTGCTCAGCCAGCGTACGTACAGCTTGCTCGACAGCCCCCTTCGCCTCGTCGGATTTCGGCCTGAATTCCTTCTGCAGTAGCGACTCAAACTCGCTCTCCTCCAGCTTTGCGGCTCCACCCTCTTGGGCCCGTTGCTGTGTTTCCGCCATTATGGTCTCCTCAGTTGTCTCCTCAGACTCATTCGATCAGATTTACGACGCACCACCCTCATCTGCAGGCTTCTTGCTGGAAGCCAGCGTTTGAAGCAGGGCGGGATCATTCAGCACCTTGGCGATCAATTCTTCGGCGCCCGTTTTACCGTCCATATACGTTACAAGATTGGAAAGCTGCTGACGTGCCTGAAGCAGTTTGTTGAGCGCATCCACCTTGCAAGCCACGGCTGCAGGAGAAAAATCGTCCATGCTTTCAAAGGTGATGTCTACACTGAGATTCCCCTCCCCTGTGAGTGTATTGGGGATCTGGAATGCGGCACGCGGTTTGATTGCTTTCAAGCGGTCGTCGAAGTTGTCGACGTCAATATCGAGAAACTTGCGATCTGCGACCGGCGGTAAAGGCTTTGCAGGCTTGCCCGACAAGTCCGCCAGCACTCCCATGACGAAAGGAAGCTGGATTTTCTTTTCCGCACCGTAGAGTTCGACATCGTACTCAATCTGAACACGAGGCGCGCGATTACGGGCAATGAACTTTTGACTGCTCTGTGCCATGGCTCTACTCCCCTGTTAAAGATGATCCCGAGACGACGCCAAAAACTTCAGTGACGACACACAGACCCATCTACGTTATCGTGCGATTTACTACCCCCTTTAATAATTCTAGGATAATTCTAGGCCGCGCAAATGCCGTGTGCAAGGCGACAGGTAATTAATTGTAAGCTCGTTTTGGCAGTTTTGCATCCCGTCCCTTAAGTTACTCAAGTTTTCTTAGGCTCGAGACCTGTAATTTGTTTGATCTGGTTCAAGCTGTCGGGCGCGAGGTCCTGCATGATCTCGACGAAATTCTTGGTCATAAGCCGCTGCCCCCGCCTGATGAACAAAGGGGCCGGATTGGCCGGCTCCGTCTTCTCGATAAACTCGCATATTTTATCCAACATCCGCACGGCATCAGCGCGGCTATTAATCTCTCCGGATACTATCGATACGAGCCCCCTATCCTCTACGGTTGGGGCAACCACTGTTCCTTCCACGTCCTTGGCCATTTTTTCAGCTCCCGAATTCTTTGGACACACCTGCAAGACTGTCTTGACGATGTCCTTTAGCGGTTGCAGATCGGGTACACGGTCATAACCGACCTTTTCTCCGAGGAAATTGTGAATTTCATTCACGGGTATCAAGGCATCACCCAAAGCCTGTACAGAGGAAACGTTCTCAGGAAGGCCAAGGATCTCCTCAATCTCGGCCCGGATTGGTATGTCGGCTCCCCCTCCAGC
>JBOIFK010000089.1:0-5625 GCA_050741585.1 Nitrosospira sp. | reverse complement strand
ATCGCAAATTTTATAACTTCACGGATACGATCGACCGTAATATTCTGGCGCCGGTTGCCGATACTTACGTAAAGTATGTGCCGAATCCCATGCAGCGTTCGATCGGAAACTTCTATGATAATCTTGCTTACCCAAACGTGATTCTTAACGCTTTTTTGCAAGGCAAGGTGCGTCAGGGATTTCAGGACAGTTTGCGATTCGTCGTTAACTCGACGATTGGCGCGGGTGGACTTTTCGATATGGCGGCGCCCATGGGATTGCCGCAGCACGACGAAGACTTTGGGCAAACTCTCGGTGTCTGGGGTGTCAAAACGGGGTCGTATTTGTTTGTCCCCCTGATCGGACCCAGCAGCTATCGCGATGCACCGGGCATTCCTGTCAGCTTATTCAGTAACGTTCTTTTTTATGCGGGTTCGGTGGCAAGTTTCGCTATTACCGGGCCCGTTGCCGTTTTGGGTATTGTTGACAAACGAGCGAGGCTATCCGGGCCCATGCGCATTCGAGATCAGGCGGCGCTGGATCCTTACCTGTTTGTGCGGGAGGGATTCTTGCAACAGCGTAAGCATTTGATTTATGATGGCGATCCTCCACCGGAGAGCTACGACGATCCGTTGGAGAATGTCGTACAAGATAAGCCTGCGGCCAAGCCATTGCGCTGAGCCCGATTCCAGGCGGAATGTTTGGAAAACCAGGCATTCCTGCAACGGAAAATGCCATCTCCTGAGCCAAAGCCGATAATGTCAACGAAATGGCTTTGTGAAGTGTTATGTACACAGGAACTAGTCGTGAATTCGACCCTCATAAACGTCAGCGGTTGCTATTGCAATCATATGGATAGTCGGGATGGTTTGGATTTATGTAGCACGGTAACTCAGGTAAAAAACAAATGAAAAGACTTGAAAGTACTGCCAGATCGGCTCCCCAGGATCAATACCCAGACGCAAAAAATACGACAGCGCTGGAAGATGGATTGACTGCGGCGCGTACAGCTCTACTGTCTCTGCAAAAAGAAGATGGCCACTGGTGCTTTCCGTTGGAAGCGGACTGTACGATTCCGGCCGAATACATACTGATGATGCACTTCATGGATGACGTCGATGTGAGTCTGGAAGCCAGACTTGCCCAATTCATCCGTGACAAGCAAGATCAAGAACATGGTGGCTGGTCGTTATACTACGGCGGACGTCTCGATCAAAGCTGCACGGTCAAGGCTTACTATGCGCTGAAGCTGGCCGGTGATTCGCCAGATGCGCCGCATATGGCGCGTGCCAGGACAGCCATTCTGGAACATGGGGGCGCAGCCCGGGCCAATGTCTTTACGCGCATCATGCTTGCGATGTATGGGCAGATCCCCTGGCGGGGTGTGCCGTTTACGCCGGTGGAGATCATACTGCTGCCGCGATGGTTTCCGTTTCACCTGAGCAAAATTGCCTACTGGTCTCGAACCGTGACGGTGCCGCTGTCCATTCTTTGTACTTTGAAGGCGCGCGCCGCGAATCCACGCAAAGTTCATATCCGCGAGCTGTTTACGGCCCCGCCGGAGGATGAGCGAAACTATTTTCCGGTGCGCACCCACCTCAACCGGATATTCCTGCTCATCGAGCGCGTCGCGTCGCTATTCGAGCCGTTTATTCCCCAGGCCTTGCGCCGTGTCGCGCTACGCCGTGCGGAACGGTGGATAGTAGAGCGGCTAAATGGCGATTGTGGTTTGGGAGGGATTTTTCCTGCTATGGTAAACGCCAACGAGGCGCTGGCGTTGCTGGGGTATCCCTACGATCATCCTTATCGGGAACAATGCCGGCAGTCCCTTCGAGGGTTGCTGGTGGAAGAGGGCGAGCGCGCCTGGTGTCAGCCGTGCACGTCACCCGTATGGGATACTGTCCTTGCATCCCTCGCATTGCAGGAAGATGCCGGCGCAGATCAGGGGTCCATCCGGAGGGCGCTTGACTGGTTGATTCCTAATCAGATACTCGACGCACCTGCAGATTGGCAGGAAGATCATCCGGGCTTGGCGGGCGGTGGCTGGGCCTTTCAGTATGCCAATCCCCATTATCCGGATCTGGACGATACCGCTGCAGTGGCGTGGGCGCTGCATCAGGCGGATCCACTGACTTATCGCGAAAATATAGTACGGGCGGCAGACTGGCTTGCCGGGATGCAGTCGCGCAATGGTGGCTTTGCGGCTTTCGATAGCGACAATACATATTATTATCTCAACGAGATTCCATTTGCTGACCACGGCGCTCTGCTTGATCCGCCTACCAGCGACGTCACTGCCCGTTGCACGGGCTTTCTGGCCTTGCACGGTGAATCCCGGCACAAGGACAACGTGGAACGAGGCCTGACCTATCTATTTCGCGAGCAGGAGCCCAGTGGCGCCTGGTTCGGGCGTTGGGGAAGCAATTATATTTACGGCACGTGGTCGGTATTGGAGGCATTCCGGTTGGCCGGTCTGGATACCAATCACTTCGCTATTCGACGTGCGACACAATGGCTGAAGTCCGTGCAACGCGATGACGGAGGCTGGGGTGAAGGCAACGATAGTTACAACGAATCGAAACGCGCCGGGCAATTCGAGACGAGTACATCTTTTCAGACGGCCTGGGCGCTGCTTGGCCTGATGGCGGCAGGCGAAGGGCCTAGCCATGAAGTATGCCGTGGCATCGATTACCTGTTGCGGCAGCAAGGCAGGGATGGCCTATGGCATGATCCCTGGTTCACTGCACCGGGTTTCCCGCGAGTTTTTTACCTGAGGTATCATGGGTACGTGAAGTATTTTCCCCTGTGGGCTCTGGCTAGATTTCATGCGCTGACCCGGAAGATTTCTACGTGAGGGCGATAGGTATCGTAACGGCCATGCGAATGGAAGCTCGTTGCGTTACTCCGCTCCGCCTTCCTTTTAACCAAATGATCAGCCTGGGGGAGAACATAGCGATATGGCTGTGTGGAATGGGTGAAGAGGCGGCCCGGGAGGCAGCGGAAGGATTGAGCGCAGGCGGTGCGACCGCCCTGATGAGTTTCGGCCTTGCCGGCGCGCTGGATGCCAGCCTGCGTCCGGGAGACTTGGTGCTGCCTGAGTCGGTCTATGCTGATCGTCCATTGCAAATTGATTTGGGCTGGCGTGCCCGTCTGCAACAGCGGTTGCCCATCCATTTGAATGTCGTTGGCGGCATATTGGCTGCAAGCAGCCATGTACTGACGTCTGCAACTGCAAAGTATGAGTTGGCACAAGTGACCGGAGCCTGTGCAGTGGACATGGAAAGCGGCGCGGTGGCGGAGATCGCTGCCCATGCGGGTATGCCATTCCTTGCGGTGCGCGCTATCTCAGATCCGGTCCAGTTTTCACCCCCCTCGATTTTGCTCGGTGCGGTGCGCCGTGACGGCAGCGCCGACCTGCGGCGCCTGCTACCGCTATTGCTGCGAGGATCCGTGACTCTCGGTACGTTACTGCGTCTTGCGATGGACTCCCGTGCCGCATGCTCCACGTTATCCGCTGTGGTGCGGTATGCAGCCAGGGAAATGGGGATCGCCCAGAATCACGCCGCGGGCACACGGCAGGTCAGTGAGGGATAAGTGTGGATTTCTGAAGCGGCAGGGGTTGCGATGAGGCAAAAAAGATGGCCATCGCGATTCCCTTCCCCCGGCTTGATAACTCTTCAAGCAGGACGAAAAATACCGGGATTTTTGCCACAAAGACAGGGTTGAGCTTATCTTGGGGGGAAGACTTCGTTTAGGAGAATTAATGAATATTGGTTATTCAGAGACTAAATCCGGAAAAATAAAGTCAGCATATTGCTTGAGAATTCGCCATATTAGAGAGTAAAATACCGGCCTTTCGCATCAGGCATTTAATGGAGAATACGCATGCCAATCACAACCGATCGAAAAGCACAGGTGGTGCGAGATTATCAGCGCGCCGCCGGAGATACGGGTTCCCCCGAAGTGCAAGTGGCATTGTTGACCACGCGTATCAATGATCTGGCTAATCATTTCAAAGCGCACGTCAAGGATCATCACTCCCGTCGCGGTTTATTGCGCATGGTAAGCCGCCGCCGCAAGCTGCTTGATTATCTCAAGCGCAGCAGCGCCGATAGTTATCGTACATTAATCGGGCGTCTTGGCTTGCGCAAATAGAATATCGTCCCGGCTTACGAAACCCGCAGAACACATGCGCTGGTCGTTTCTTCCATATACGATATTGCAAATCACGCGCTGAATTCGGCCGACCGCAGGCAGATGGGAATGATTTTTGAAAAAGGGTAGTTAATTGAAATCAATCAAGAAAAGTATTGCCTACGGGCGTCATCAACTCACGCTGGAAACCGGGGAGGTAGCAAGACAAGCGCATGGAGCGGTGATGGTTACCATGGATGACACCGTGGTTCTGGTTACCGTGGTGGGCGCAAAAAATGCCAAACAGGGCCAGGATTTTTTTCCTTTGACAGTGGATTATCAGGAAAGAAGCTACGCTGCCGGTAGAATACCCGGCAGTTTCTTTAAACGTGAAGGCCGTCCCTCCGAGAAAGAAATCCTGACTTCCCGCCTGATCGACCGCCCCATCCGTCCATTATTTCCTGAAAGTTTTTACAATGAAGTACAGATCGTGGCGACTGTTCTGTCGTCCGATAACGAAGTGGACGCAGACATACCCGCGCTGGTAGGTGCCTCCGCTGCGCTGGTGCTTTCCGGTATCCCCTTCGATGGACCTGTGGGTGCGGCTCGGGTCGGCTATATCAATGGTGAATACGTCCTGAATCCCACCACTACCGAGTTGAAGCAAACCCAGTTGAATCTGGTGGTGGCAGGCACACAGCAAGCTGTGCTGATGGTGGAATCCGAAGCATTGGAATTATCCGAAGACATCATGCTGGGCGCGGTCATGTACGGACATCAGCAAATGCAGGCGGTAATCAATGCCATCAACGAATTGGCCGATGAAGCGGGGGTCACTGCATGGGACTGGATACCGGCGCCAAGGGATGCCGCGCTGGCCGAGCAAATCGCTGATCTCGCAGAAACGGATTTGCGTGCTGCATTCCAGCTAAGGCAAAAACAGGCGCGATCCGAGACCATAGATAATATCTGGACAAAAGTTTTTACTGGCGTCGGCGTCGATACAGAGGGTGGGCCGGATGGGCAAGCGGTAAAAGAGGCGTGCTTTGCGCTTGAGTCAAAAATCGTACGCTCCCAGATTCTCGACGGCGAGCCTCGCATAGACGGACGCGACACCCGCACTGTTCGCCCGATTACGATCCGCAACGGTTTGCTGCCGCGCACGCATGGCTCTGCACTGTTTACTCGTGGTGAAACCCAGGCACTGGTGATTGCGACGCTTGGCACCGGGCGGGACGAACAAAAAATCGATGCGCTGCAAGGAGACTACTCCGAACGCTTCATGCTCCACTACAACATGCCACCCTACGCGACTGGGGAAACCGGCCGTGTAGGCACGCCCAAGCGCCGCGAAATCGGCCACGGACGTCTCGCCAAGCGCGCTCTGGTTGCCGTTCTTCCCTCCCCCGAAGAGTTTGGTTACTCATTGCGCGTGGTATCTGAGATTACCGAATCGAATGGCTCCAGCTCCATGGCGTCGGTTTGCGGCGGCTGTCTTGCATTAATGGATGC
>JBOIFK010000088.1:0-8671 GCA_050741585.1 Nitrosospira sp. | reverse complement strand
AGCCAAAGGGCGACCGCTGGCTCAGAATCGAAGGCGCATCCGGCAACAACCTGAAAAATATCAATCTCAACCTGCCGGTGGGGTTGTTCGTCTGCATCACCGGGGTTTCCGGTTCGGGCAAATCCACCCTCATCAACGAAACGCTCTACCATGCCACGGCACGCCATCTCTATGGCAGTAGCGCGGAACCTGCGCCGCACCAGAGTCTGGACGGCCTGGCTTTCTTTGACAAAGTCATCAATATGGATCAAAGCCCCATCGGGCGAACTCCCCGTTCCAATCCGGCCACCTATACCGGGCTCTTCACTCCTATCCGTGAATTGTTCTCGGGGGTGCCCCAGGCACGGGAACGTGGCTACGGACCCGGACGATTTTCCTTCAACGTCAAGGGCGGGCGCTGCGAAGCCTGCCAGGGTGACGGCATGATCAAGGTTGAAATGCATTTCCTTCCGGATATCTACGTGTCATGCGACGCCTGTCATGGCAAGCGATACAACCGTGAAACCCTGGAGATTCAATACAAAGGAAGAAACATCAACGAGATCCTGCAAATGACGGTGGAACATGCGCATGAATTTTTTAATCCCGTGCCGGTCGTGGCGCGTAAGTTGCGAACGCTGCTGGACGTGGGATTAGGCTATATCACCCTGGGCCAGTCCGCGACCACGCTTTCCGGTGGTGAGGCCCAGCGGGTCAAGCTGTCGCTGGAACTCTCCAAGCGCGATACCGGCCGCACGCTCTACATTCTTGATGAGCCTACTACCGGCCTTCATTTTCAGGACATCGATCTGCTGCTGAAGGTGCTGCATCGGCTACGCGACCACGGCAACACCGTGGTCGTCATCGAGCATAACCTGGATGTCATCAAAACTGCTGACTGGATCATCGATCTTGGCCCCGAGGGCGGTGAAGGCGGCGGGCAGATCATCGCTGAAGGTACACCGGAGGAAATCGCAGCGAATAAGAAAAGCTTTACCGGACATTACCTGAAAAGCGTGTTCGGTTCGTTGCCGCGTTCCTGATCGACATAAGCGGCAACTGGCGCAATATGAGCCCCCGCAAACTCCTGCTCGACAGCTTCAAGGTCGCAATCGGCGCGGTCGATCCGCTGCGTATCGTTCCCCGGCACTTGCCGCGTGATTTCCCTGACGGCCGCACTCTGGTGGTCGGTGCAGGCAAGGCCGCGGCAGCGATGGCTTTGGCGGTGGAAAATCACTGGCAACGGAATGCCGCATTGAATGGTGTTGTTCTCACCCGATACGGTCACGGCTTGCCGCTTAAAAGAATCACGGTAATCGAAGCCGGACATCCAGTGCCTGACGAACAGGGTGAGCAGGCAGCACGGAAGGTTCTGGCGGAAGTGGAAAAACTCGGTACCGATGATTTGCTGCTATGCCTGGTAAGCGGTGGCGGTTCAAGTCTGCTTTCGTTGCCGGTAGCGGGCGTAACGATAAATGATCTTCGAGACGTCACCAGGGAACTGCTCCGCTGTGGTGCGGCAATTCAGGAAATCAACACGGTACGCAAACATCTTTCTGCGATTCAAGGCGGAAGACTTGCAGCTTCGTGCCGTGCGAAGATATTGGCATTGATCATCTCCGACGTGGCCGGAGATGATCCCACGCATATCGCATCCGGGCCGTGCGCGCCCGACCCGACAACCTACTCGGATGCACTGGCGATACTCGAACACTATCGGATCAACGCGCCTGCCGCCGTGATGGAAACGTTGGTGGCAGGCGCACAGGGTAAGCGCAACGACACACCCAAGCCCGGCGATACCGTTTTCAGGAACGTAGAAAATCGCGTGATTGCCACCGCGCACGATTCACTGCTGGCGGCAGCGGAATATTTTCGTCATCAAGGAATTCCCGCAGCGATACTGGGTGACTCCATTACCGGCGAGGCGCGCGACGTCGCCAAGGTTTTCGCTGCGCTGGTGAAAGAGATCCGTCAGTACGGGCAGCCCTGGAAGGCGCCGGTGGCGCTAATCTCGGGCGGGGAGACGACTGTTACGTTGCATGCGGATGGGCGCGGCGGGCGCAATACGGAATTCCTTCTGTCGCTTGCCATTGAACTTAACGGTCTACCAGAAATCTACGCTCTCGCCTGTGATACCGATGGCATAGACGGCTCGGAAAACAATGCCGGCGCCACTGCCGATTCTGATTCATTGCACCGCGCAACGCAACTCGACATTGATGCCGTAGCTTTCCTCGCCGGCAATAACGCTTATCTGTTCTTTGAACAACTCGGCGATCTGGTCGTCACCGGGCCAACTCGCACGAATGTCAATGATTACCGGGTAATTCTGGTCTTTTAGGCTCATTTTACGCAAATCAGCCATAAAGCCATCAGCCTGAATCCGCTGGTTGACAATGGATTTTTCGTTTTAATGCCATGATCCACGAGCACTTCTTTGCAAATTGGCTTCCGTTTTTATGTGAGTTCGCTACAGGGACGGTTTAGGCTTATGATATGCTTGGAATCGCCCTGTGGACACAGCTCACGGCTTGTCACGAAACCGCAATATTGCTTACATATCATTGCAATATCGAAGAGAATATTCACTGATAAGAGGAAAAAAGGCTATGGCGGCAACGATACTGGTGGTGGAAGACGAGCCTGCGATTCAGGAATTGATTTCGTATAGTCTGCGGCAGGCCAGGCATATCGTTTTTGGTGCAAGAAATGCGGAGCAGGCCATGGAGATCGTGAATAATGCGCTGCCCGACCTCGTGCTGCTTGACTGGATGCTGCCGGGAATGAGCGGTGTCGAATTTGCCCGCATGTTGCGGCGCGTAACACGCACGAAAACCATCCCCATCATCATGCTTACGGCGCGTGCAGAGGAAAGCGACAAAGTGGCAGGACTGGAAATTGGTGCCGATGATTATATTACCAAGCCTTTCTCGCCGCGCGAGCTGCTTGCCCGGATTAAAGCGGTATTGCGGCGGCGCTCGCCGGAGGCAGCTGATGATATCGTCGAAATCGGCGGATTGCGGCTAGACTCAGCAACGCATCGCGTGACCGCGAATGACAGCGAAATCGTGCTGGGGCCGACCGAGTTCCGCTTGCTGCATTTCCTTATGACCCACGCCGAACGGGTCCACACACGCTCACAACTGCTGGACCAGGTGTGGGGAGACCATGTATTTGTCGAGGATCGCACCGTGGATGTGCATATTCGGCGATTGCGCAAGGCCTTGGAGCCCGTCAGCAAGGATGAACTGGTACAAACTGTGAGAGGGTCCGGCTATCGCTTGTCCGGGGCGCAGACAGCAGGCGTATGATATCCTGAAATCCAGCAGTTGACCGCGCATTCCAGCTCGGGGCCGTAACCATCCCGACTTTCCTGCGTGACTTGAACGCCACCGCCTTGATGAGTTCGCTGCAACCGCCGGATTCGCGATATGCAAAAATAGCGATCCGGGCTCACGCTTCGAAATAATAGCTTACGTGTCCAGTCTCTGGGAGCGATTTATCACCTTCATTCTGATTGCGGTTGTTACCGGCATACTCCTGGCAACGCTGGGCGCTGTCACGACGTTAGCATTTTATAGCGTTGCGCTGCTGCTGCTGGTGATTCATCACTGGCGTCAACTGACAATACTGGATACGTGGCTCCAAGCGGAAGATTCTACATCCGTCACGTTGCCTGAGAGTTCGGGGAAGTGGGGGGATGTATTTGCACGCCTGACTCGCTTCATGCGCGATCAGCGCAAAAGCAATACGCAGATCAGCGCAGCGCTGGAGCGTCTGCAACGCGCCACTTCGGCGATGCCGGAGGGCGTGATAATTATGGATGAGGTAGACCGTATTGAATGGTGCAATCCGGTGGCCGAGAAACATTTCGGCATAGACGCCAACCTTGATTCCGGTCAGCATATCAGCCATCTCGTGCGCCAGACTCAGTTCGCCGAATATCTGGCCGCGCGTAATTACAGCGAACCGTTGATAATTAAGCAATCCAGGCAGCAGGGACTGACCCTTTCACTACAGTTCGTGCCTTATGGCGACAAACAGAAACTGCTCATCAGCCGTGATGTTACCAGGCTTGAAAGGGTACAAACCATGCGCCGGGATTTTGTCGCCAATGTCTCGCATGAGTTGCGCACACCGTTGACAGTGATTGGCGGATTTCTGGAAACACTGTCAGAAGGAAACTCCGCGGATCCCGAAACAAGCAAGTGGGTACTCACGCTAATGACCGATCAGACCAGGCGCATGCAGCGGCTGGTAGAAGATCTGCTGACGCTGTCACGGCTGGAAGATACGGAAAACCTGGTACGCGAGGAAAGTATCAATATCCCGGCAATGCTGCAAGAGCTATATCATGAAGCCCAATCCTTGAGTGCGGGACATCACCTTATCAGCCTCAATCTCGATACCGACGCGAAACTGCTGGGGAGTATGGACGAATTGCGCAGTGCTTTCAGCAATCTCGTCAGCAACGCGGTACGCTATACCGCCGAGGGCGGCGAAATCTCCCTGAATTGGGCAATTTGTGATGGGCAGGGCGTATTCTCTGTAAGGGATAGCGGCATGGGCATTGAGTCCGAGCATATTCCGCGCCTGACGGAACGTTTTTACCGGGTAGACCGCGGACGTTCACGCGAAACCGGCGGTACCGGTCTGGGACTCGCCATTGTCAAGCACGTGCTGAATTGCCACCAGGCACGGCTGGAGATCGTCAGCGAACCGGGTAAAGGCAGCTGCTTCAGCGCCTGGTTCCCCGCGACACGGCTGATAACACAAAAAGCGGGTGAATCGCTACCACATCAGGCCGGTGTATAATCTTCGGATAACGGCGCAGCGAGTGTCGTGTCATTTTAGACGGACCATTTTTTCTTCGCATCCAGCAATATGGATCGCTTATGCGATCCATTCCTGACGCATCCTTTACTTTTATGCCCAAGCCACCCCCTGATCTCACCGAAACACCACTCAGCAGCCTGAACGTGTTTAATGGCGACCTGCTGCATGTATACCAGGACCAGGCGCGCCTGCCTGACGGAAAAATTATGGTGCGCGAATACATCACCCATCCCGGCGCGGTCGTCATCATTCCTCTGCTCGACAAGGGTGAACTGGTGCTGGAACGCCAGCACCGCTATCCGCTGCACCGGGATTTTTATGAACTTCCGGCCGGAAAAATTGATCCCGGCGAAGACCCATTGTTGTGTGCGCAGCGTGAGTTGCTGGAGGAAACGGGTTATACGGCGGAAAGCTGGCGGTATCTCGCCACGCTTCACCCGTGTATTGGCTATACCAACGAGACGCTGATGTATTACCTTGCCCAGACTCTCAGTTTTCAAGGCGCGAGTCTCGACGATGGGGAGCATCTGGAGGTATTCACGCTACCGCTGCCAGCGGCATTGGAATGGGTGAGGACAGGAAAAATTACGGATAATAAAACTGTTTCCGGTTTATTCTGGGCTGAAAAAGTTTTGTGCGGCGAATGGTAGACCAGCGGCCAGCACTCGCCGGCATCCATTTTAAATCCTGGCTGACGATCGTCCGTGCGATGCGGAAAAACGTTTATTCCGCGAAGAACTCGCGCACCTTGTCCATCCACGATTTGGCACGAGGACTATGGCGGGAGCCATCTTCCTGGTTGATCGATTCCAATTCCTCCAATAGCTCTCTCTGACGTGTGGTGAGCTTGACCGGCGTTTCCACCACCATATGACACAGCAAATCACCTTGGGCGTTGCCGCGCACGCCCTTAATGCCCTTGCCGCGCAGGCGGAAAATTTTCCCGCTCTGAGTTTCTGCCGGCACCCTGATCCTGGCGTGGCCATCGAGAGTGGGGATCTCAATCTCTCCGCCCAGCGCAGCAGTGGTAAAGCTTATCGGCATTTCGCAGTGCAAGTCATTATGATCACGCTGAAAAACAGAATGTGGCGACAAGTGGATAACCACATACAAATCCCCCGGAGGACCATTGTTGACCCCGGCTTCACCTTCCCCGGACAACCGGATACGGTCGCCTTCATCCACTCCGGCCGGAATTTTTACCGAGAGTGTTTTGTGTTGTTTAACACGTCCCGCGCCGCTGCATGTGATGCAAGGGCTTGAAATAAATTTGCCGCTGCCATGGCATTTGGGGCATGTTTGCTGGATTGAGAAAAATCCCTGTTGCATTCTGACCTGGCCGTGGCCGTTACAGGTAGGGCACGTGGTGGGAGAAGTGCCAGGCTTGGCGCCGTTTCCATGGCAAGTATCGCAAACCTCCATCGTGGGGATGCGGATTTTCGTTTCAGTTCCACGCGCTGCCTGTTCCAGCGAGATTTCCAGGTTATAGCGCAAATCCGCGCCGCGATAGACGTTGGCATGCCCCCCGCGTCCGCTGAAGATATCACCGAATATGTCGCCGAATGCATCGGCAAACCCTTGTGCACCGCCCGCGCCGGTAACATTGGGATCGACGCCCGCATGACCATGCTGGTCGTATGCCATACGCTTTTTTGGATCGGAAAGGATTTCGTAGGCTTCTTTGGCTTCCTTGAAGTGCCCCTCCGATTTTGGATCATCCGGATTGCGGTCCGGATGGTGCTTCATCGCCAGCTTGCGGTAGGCTTTCTTGATTTCTTCCTCGCTGGTGTCGCGGTTAACGCCCAGCACCTCATAGTAATCGCGTTTGCTCATATAAGTTTTCTTGAGAAATGGAAGAGCAGGAGATTATTTCAATGCTGTCCTGCTTTCTTCTAAAAGGCAAGCGCAGGGCACGCAGAAGAACTTATGCATCTTTCTCCGCACCTCTGCGCCCGGGGGTTCCAATAGCCGGTTATTTCTTGTTTTTTACTTCCTCAAACTCGGCATCCACCACTTCACCTTCCACGGGCTTTTCGCCGCCGCCATGGGGCGCTGATTCCGCGCCGGGCTGGGCCTGCTGGGCCTGTTCCTGCGAATACATTTTCTCAGCCAGTTTATGTGAGGCCTCGGCCAGTACTTGGGTTTTTGCCTCAATGGCGTCCTTGCTATCGGATTTCAGTGCTTCCTCCGCGTCCTTCAGCGCTTCTTCTATTCTGGATTTTTCATCACTGTCCAAATTGTCGCCATGTTCTTTCAAGGTCTTCTTCACCGAGTGGATCATCGCGTCACACTGGTTACGGGCAGTGACAAGCTCCAACGCCTTGTGGTCCTCTTCGGCGTGGGCTTCGGCATCCTTGACCATGCGCTGCACCTCATCATCAGACAGGCCGGAGCTTGCCTGGATCTTGATTTTGTTTTCCTTGCCCGTGGCCTTGTCTTTAGCCGATACGTGGAGTATGCCATTGGAGTCAATATCGAATGTCACCTCGATTTGCGGCATGCCACGTGGCGCTGGAGGAATCTCGCTCAGATTGAATTGCCCGAGGCTCTTATTTCCGGAGGCCAGTTCCCGCTCACCCTGCAATACATGAATGGTGACAGCGGTCTGATTTTCGTCGGCAGTTGAAAACACCTGCTGCGCTTTGGTTGGAATAGTGGTGTTTTTCTGGATTAATTTGGTCATTACGCCACCGAGCGTTTCAATTCCCAACGACAATGGAGTCACGTCCAGCAACAGCACGTCTTTCACCTCACCCTGAAGCACGCCACCCTGAATGGCCGCACCTACCGCAACCGCTTCATCCGGATTCACGTCCTTGCGCGGCTCCTTGCCGAAAATTTCCCTGACTTTGTCCTGCACCTTGGGCATGCGAGTTTGCCCACCCACCAGAATGATGTCCTCGATGTCGGAAATCTTCACGCCGGCATCCTTGATGGCGATGCGGCAGGGCTCGACAGTGCGTTCGATCAATTCTTCCACGAGACTTTCCAACTTGGACCGGGTGATTCTCACCGCCAGATGTTTGGGGCCGGAAGCATCCGCAGTGATGTAAGGCAAGTTGACTTCGGTTTGCTGGCTGGATGAAAGTTCGATTTTGGCTTTCTCTGCCGAATCTTTCAGGCGCTGCAAGGCGAGCATATCTTTTTTCAAATCGATGCCGCTTTCCTTTTTGAATTCATCCACAAGGTATTCGATTACGCGTGAATCGAAATCCTCACCGCCGAGGAAGGTGTCACCATTGGTGGCCAGCACTTCGAACTGGTGCTCGCCTTCCACTTCCGCGATCTCGATAATGGAAATATCGAAAGTTCCTCCACCCAGATCATATACTGCCACCTTGCGGTCGCCTTCTTTTTTATCCATGCCAAACGCCAGGGCCGCGGCAGTTGGCTCATTGATAATGCGCTTGACTTCCAGCCCGGCGATGCGCCCCGCGTCCTTGGTCGCCTGGCGCTGGGAATCGTTGAAATACGCAGGCACGGTGATAACCGCTTCGTTCACCGGCTCACCCAGATAGTCCTCGGCGGTCTTCTTCATTTTTATCAGCACTTGCGCGGAAATCTCGGGCGGCGCGACTTTCTTGCCGCGCACCTCTATCCAGGCGTCATTGTTGTCGGCCTTGATGATGCTGTAGGGAACCATCTTGATATCCCTCTGCACCATCTCCTCGTTAAACCGCCGTCCGATCAGGCGCTTCACCGCAAACAAGGTGTTTTTCGGATTGGTGACCGCCTGACGTTTGGCGGAAGCCCCAACCAGAATTTCACCATCTTCCGTGTAGGCGACGATGGAAGGCGTCGTACGCGCGCCTTCCGAGTTTTCTATCACCTTGGGCTTGCCATTCTCCATGAC